>DAHXOA010000070.1 GCA_027365145.1 Acidimicrobiaceae bacterium
GACCCTCCAGACCCTCCAGACCCTCCAGACGTGCGCCAGGAAAGGCGTTATCCCGCGCCCGGACGTGAGCAGGCTGATGGCCGGCTGGGGTAGGGCGTCCTCAGGCACGGCGTCCTCAGGCACGGCTCATCTCCCACGACCCGATGGTTACGGTGCCGTTGTCCACGGGGGTGGTCACCGACTCCAGGTACTCCCCGGGGGAGCTTCCCCCGGCCACCGTGATCTCCGTGGTGAGCGTCACCGACTGCGCCGACCCTCCGGAAGCGTCGATCGTGACGTCGAGCGAGGCGTCGTGCCCGACGATCGTCGCGGCGACCAGTGGTTGGGGCATGGGGACGCCAGGGGCGATCGCCGCCCACCAGGCGGCCTCGTCCGCGCCGGTGGCGTGGATGCCGCCGAAGTACGCCTCCAACGCTGCCGCCTCGAGTGCCATCGGGCCCGGCGACTCGACCCAGGCGGGTGCGGGATCCCCCGTCAGGGTCATCGTGCCCATCGGCGCCTCGTTCTGCGTCAGTGTCAGTCCTTCGGCGACGAGGGCCGGTGGTGCCGGAACGGTGTAGTCGGCTGAGTCGACGGATGGCTCCTGGAGCGAACGCGGCTCCGACCCGGTGCCCGCTGTCGGCACCGCGGTCGCCGTCACGAGCAACCGGTGCGACGTGAAGAACAGCGCGTTGGTCGGCCAGCACGTGTCGAGCACCAGGCTCGCGACGCCGGGCGTGTTGTCGACAGGCGTACCCGCCTCGACGACCTGCTGGCCGCTGACCTGGTATGTCACCGTCGAGCACTGGTCGACGAACCGGATCACGGCTCCAGGGTGGAGCTCGTTGATGTGGACGAAGTAGCTCACGTCGTGGGCCAGGAGTACGGCGGTGCCACTGGCACCCGGGAGGACCGAGGCCGGTGCATGCCCGACGGCCACCGCCAGCTGGGCGTCCCCGGTCCCTTCCTCCACTGGCGCGTCGAGCCCGATGGACGGGATCTGGAGGATGCCCTCCAACTGGCCGACGTTCGGAGTCCCCTCCACGCACGGTGCTCGACGGGTACGGAGGGCAACGTGGGTCTCCTCCGTGGTGACCAACCGATCAGCGGCGTGGTGCTGGTGCGCCGTCCAGCCGATGGCGTACCCGACGAATCCCAGAGACGACCAGACGAGGAGCGCCCCGAGCAGCGGGAGGACGTGGCCGGGCGCCCGCCGGAAGCGGGCGCCGTTCCCGGCGCCGTCGTGCCTTCCGGAAGATCGGCCCACCGGTCAGCCCTCCGGATCGGCCGGCGGCCCGCTCAGGTGCGCCGTCCTGCGCACGCTCGTCCGACGCCACCCAGCCATCCGCGTCCTGAGGCCACCCGCCCGTCCGATGCGGCCAGCTCTCCCGATCCGTCCGAGCGCGGGCACGAAGGACACGAGGCGCCTCCGGTAGAAGAGGGCGAGGCCGAGCGCGAAGGCCGCCCCGACGACGGGAAGCGATCCTCCCCAGGGCTCTCCGGTGTGGACCGTCGTGACGTCGGGGATGACCGTGGCCGGCTGCGGTGACGACGGGGCGCTGAACGGTAGGGCGCTCCGGGGCGCCGCAGCCGGGGCGGCGGGGGCTACGCCGCTCACCGAGGCAGTGCCGCTGGCCAGGTCGACGTCGATGCCCCCGTCGATGCCCTGTCCCAGGTCGAGCGTCACCCCGGTCGCCGAGGCGCTGGCGCTTCCGGTGCCCTGCGATACGGTCCCCGCCCCGACGCTCACGGTGCTGGCGAGCGGCGTGCCGGCGAGGAAGGTCTGAGACTGGCCCGGGGCGATGCTCACCGTGTGGGCGCCGGTTGTCGGAGTGCCGACCGTGACGGAGACCAGCGCCGGAGTGTCGGTGGCCGTCGCCGCTGCTGTCTGGCGGTCGAGCGTCGCCGTCGCCTGAGACGCCCCGACCTGGACCGAGAGCAGCGGACCGCCCGAGGCGCCCACGCCCGGCAGCAGGTCGACCGTGGCCCCGCTGGCGGCAATCGATGAGGTGAGCGCCGTCCCGGTTGTCGTGACCGAGGACGTGGTCGTCCCTGCAGCCACCGACAGGAGGCCGGTCGCCGACGTGCCCGACGCCCCGAGCTGGGTGAGCAGCGAGGTCAGGGGAAGGCCCCCGGTGGGGAGGGTGGGGAGCTTCCCGAGCACGCCCTGAAGCGCTCCGGTCAGAGGAGCGCCGGCGGTTACCACCTGGCCGAGGAGCGATCCAAGCCCCACGGACACCGTGGCCGCGCTGCCGCTCCCGCTCGCCGATGGAGCGCCGGCGCTCGTGACCGACGCACTGGCCGAACCACAGGCGATCCCCAGTGACACCAGGCTGGCGAGCGGCGCCGGGATAGAGAGGCCGGACGGCGTGCCGCAGGCCTGGGGAAGCGTTTCGGTGGAGCCGGTCGTGCCCTCGGTGGCGGTGCGCGAGCCGACGAGGGCCGGCAGCAGCTCACCTTCCCCACTGCCGGTTGCGACCGGAGCCGAGGTACCCGATGCAGCACTGGCGCCGGTCGTCAGCTTCTGGCCTCCGATGGTGAACAGAAGAGCTGATCCGCTGGCGGCGCCCCGGTAGGAGCCGGGTCCCGCTGTCGCCGCGGCCGCCGACCCGGCCCCGGCCAACCCGGTGAGGAACCACGCCAGCGTGGCCGCCCCCACCGTGATCGTCGTCGTGCGTCGAAGTGTCATGTCACCCGCTGCCTCCCTGCCCGCCCCCGGGCCTTGTTCGTGCACTGACAACGAGCGTCGCCGCGGA
>DAHXOA010000083.1 GCA_027365145.1 Acidimicrobiaceae bacterium
GTGTGGAACGGGTTCTCCTCGTCACCCCGCCACATCGCACTGCGGTAGTCGAGCCCGTAGAGATGCTGGCTGCCGTTGTCCACCGGGCCGAACGGCTTCATCGTGCACTTCTCGCGGAACGGCGAATCGAGGACCTCCCCCTTCGCGTGCGAGAACGCGTTGTCCAGGCCTCCTTCGCCTTCCCACTCACCAGCCAGTGCCCCGAGGGGACCCCACTCGTCTGCCATCTCTCACTCCCAGCCTGCCGACGGATCGGACACTCGACGGACCCAACCAGTCCAGCCTAGGGGAGCGCCGGAGCCGGTGCTCCCCCCAGCGGTGCGCTACCTTCGCCCCATGACCGCGAGCCCAGCGCCCACTCCCCCCTCTGACCTGTTCTCCGTCACCGGACGCACCGTCGTGGTGACCGGAGGCACCCGGGGTATCGGCCGGATGATCGCCGGCGGCTTCGTCGCCGGCGGGGCCACCGTCGTCGTGTCGTCCCGGAAGGCCGAAGCGGTGGAGGCCACGGTCGCCGAGCTCTCCGACATCGGGACCTGCACCGGGGTGCCGGCCGATCTCTCGACCGAGGACGGAGCTCGCAGGCTTGCCGATGCCGTCGCCACCGACCACGACCACATCGACGTGCTGGTCAACAACGCGGGGGCCACCTGGGGCGCACCGCTGGCCGAGCACGACACCGCCTCGTGGAACCGCGTCCTCAACCTCAATGTCCAGGGCGTGTTCCACACCACCAAGTTCTTTCTTCCGCTCCTCCAGGCCCGGGCGTCCGCCGACGAGCCGTCCCGCGTCATCAACATCGGATCCATCGACGGGATCCACGCGCCGATCCTCGAGTCGTACTCCTACTCGTCGTCCAAGGCCGCCGTCCACCAGCTCACCCGCCACCTGGCCAAGCACCTCGCCCCGGCGATCACCGTGAACGCGGTGGCGCCCGGGCCCTTCGAATCCAAGATGATGGCCGCCACCCTCGCGTCATTCGGCGACCAGATCGCCGCCGGGGCCCCCCTCAAGCGGATCGGCCGTCCCGACGACATGGCCGGGGTGGCCATCTTTCTGGCGTCACGCGCCGGCGCCTACCTGACCGGCGCCGTCATCCCCGTCGACGGAGGCATCGCCACCGTCGGCTGACCCGGCGGGACCGCCTGGCCCGGCGGGACCGCCTGGCCCGGTCACCTCGGTTGCCTCGGTGTGGGTCGGAAACAGCCGGGCCGCCGAGCATGGCCGTGGTCATCGCCCCGATCCCCATCGCCACCCCGGCGATCATCGGCAGCCCGGCCAGGTGCGACAGCGCCATCCCACCCACCGCACCGAGGAACATCCCCGGAGAGATCGGGCTGCCCCGGAAGCTGCTCAGCGCGGCGGCATAGGCGATGCCCTTGAGAGCAGTGGGGCGACGAGCGCTCCGGCGGTCCAGGATCCCGCCTGTTCGATCAGCGAGGGCAGTGCGGTCTGCCCCGAGAAGAGCACCTCGGAGGAGCTCCGACCGGTCGCCTCGGCGAACACGATGGCGGTCACGGCGATGGCGGCTCCGACCAACGGGGTGGGGAGCAGGCGGTGGCCGTCCACCCGACCCTGCACCTCGACCGCCACCCGCCGGATGGCCGCACCCGCCAGCACGGCCAGGACTCCGACCCCGCCGCCCATGGCGATCAGTGGTGCCTCGGGACCCAACACGACCCCCGACGCCGGGGTGACAAAGGCGGGGCTCCTCACTGACCCTCCCGGCGCGACGGGACCGTGCTCGCGCCACCGCCCGCTGATCAGGGTCGCTCCGTCTCGCTCTACCATCGCCCCATGGGCACCGAGCACGTACGGTACGGGATCATCGGCACCGGGATGATGGGCCTCGAGCACATCCGCAATCTGGGAGCCATCGAAGGAGCACGGGTGGTGGCGGTCTCCGACCCGCACGGGCCGTCGCTGGCCGCAGCGCAGGCGACGGTGGAACGCTCTGCCGGAGGCCTCGGCGACCATGCTCCCTCCGACGGGGTGCTCCACACGTTCAGCGACCACCGGGACCTGCTCGCCGCCGACCTGTGCGACGCGATCGTCATCGCCTCTCCCAACATGACGCACGCCGCCATCCTCCCCGATGTCCTCGACGCGGGCCTCCACGTGCTGGTGGAGAAGCCCCTGTGCACGACGGTCGCCGACTGCCGTCACATGGTGGAGGCGGCAGGCCGGGGCCCGAAGGCCCAGGTCGTGTGGGTCGGCCTCGAATACCGCTACATGCCACCGGTGGCCCGACTGATCGACGAGGTGCGCGGCGGCACGGTCGGTCGCGCCCACATGGTCGCCATCCGCGAGCACCGGTTCCCGTTCTTGACCAAGGTGGGCGACTGGAACCGGTTCAACCGGAACACCGGTGGCACCCTGGTGGAGAAGTGCTGCCACTTCTTCGACCTGATGAACCTGCTCTTCGAGGCCACACCCACCCGGGTGATGGCGTCGGGCTCCCAGAGCGTCAACCACCTCGACGAGGCCTACGACGGGGAGCGGCCCGACATCCTCGACAACGCCATGGTCATCGTCGAGTACGGCGGGGACAGGAGGGCTTCCCTCGACCTGTGCATGTTCGCCGAGGCCAGCCGGGAGAGCGAGGAGATCAGCGTGGTGGGCGATCGCGGCAAGGTGGAAGCGTTCCTCCCGAGCGGCCGGTTCCGGTCTGGCCTCCGATCCGCAGGACCGGCCGGCGTGGAGGAGGCGATCGTCCACGACGACCGAGTCCTCCACGAGGGGTTCCACCACGGCGCCAGCTACCTCGAGCATGTCGGCTTCCTCGATGCTATCCGCGCCGGCGGCCAGCCCGACGTGACCCTGGCGGACGGGCTCCTCAGCGTCGCGGTCGGTGTCGCCGCCCAGCGCTCGATCGAACGGTGTGCCCCGGTGACGCTCGACGAGGTGCTGGCCGGCTGACCGTCACCGGTCGATGGACAGCGGGGCATGGTCGAGGCCAGGCAGGACCAGCTCGCCGAAGCGTCGGCACTCGTCGAGGTGTGGGTAGCCCGACAGGATGAACGCGTCGATGCCCAGCTCGATGTAGCGATGGAGCTTGGCCAGGACCTGTTCGGGGTCACCGACGATGGCGGCGCCGCACCCCGACCGGCCCCGCCCGATCCCCGTCCACAGCCCGGGCTCGACATACCCGTCCCCGTCCGCCTGCTCCCGGAGCGCGCTCTGGGCCGACACCCCCACCGAAGCGGAATCGAGCGATCGCGCCCTGGTCGCCGCGCCGACCTGATCGTCGAGTCGGCTCACCAGGTGTGCCGCGGCACGGCGGGCCTCCGCTTCGGTCTCACGCACCACGACGTGCACCCGGTACCCGAAGCGGAGCGTCCGGCCGCGGGCCTCCGCCCGGGAGCGCAGGTCGGCGACCAGCGCCGCCACCGCCGGCTCGGTGTCCGGCCACATCAGGTAGACGTCGGCGGCAGAGGCAGCCACATCTCTGGCCACGTCCGACAACCCGCCGAAGTAGTAGGGCGGGCAGCGCCCGGACACGGTGGCCAGCCGGGGCGGATCCACGGCGAGCTGGTAGTGCTCTCCGTCCCGGGCCACCGGCCTCCCGTCCAGCAGATCCCGGACGATCTCCATCACCTCCGATGTCCTCGCGTAGCGGGGTGCAGAAGCCAGCGACTGACCAGGCAGGTCGCTGGAGATGATGTTGACGGTGAGCCGGCCGCCGAGCAGCTGATCCAGCGTGGCGAGCTGCCGGGCCAGCTGGGGAGGCCACGACTCGCCGCACCGGACCGCCACCAGCAGGCGGATGCGCTCGAGGGTGGGAGCCACCGCGGCGGCGAACGCGGTGGTGTCGATCCCGAGGTCGTAGCCCGACGGCAGCAGCACGTTGTCGAAACCCGACGCCTCCGCCTGATGGACGATGTCGGCGCAGTGGCGATAGCTGCTGGCCAGGGAGGGATCCGGTACCCCGAGCTGCACGTAGTCGTCGTCGCACAGGGCCGCGAACCACGACATCTCCACCGCTTGTGCCACCACGAACCCCCTCGATCGACGCCCAGCCCGACGGTAGCGGAGCCGGGCGACCGGCGCGGCGCACCCAGCGGTACGCTCGCGACGGAGGTCTGAACGCCATGCCGATCAACCGACGTGCCCGCTGAGCGCCGTGCCTGCTGACCACGACCAGGTCACCGTGACCGACCACGGTCCGGTCCGGGTGATCGCCATCGACCGGCCCGAGCGCCGCAACGCGGTGGACCGCCCGACCGCCGAGGCGCTCGTCCACGCGTTCCGGGCGTTCGATGCCGACCGTGCGGCGTCGGTGGCCGTGCTCACCGGCAGCGGCGGCACCTTCTGCGCCGGTGCCGATCTGAAGAGCCTGGCCGGCGGCCAGGGCAACCGGGTGACCGAGAGCGGCGACGGGCCGATGGGCCCCACTCGTCTCCGCCTGTCCAAGCCGGTGATCGCCGCCATCGAGGGCCACGCGGTGGCCGGCGGCCTGGAGCTGGCGGTCTGGTGCGACCTCCGGGTCGCGGCCCGGGATGCGGTCCTCGGCGTGTACTGCCGCCGGTTCGGGGTCCCACTGGTCGACCTGGGGACGATCCGGCTCCCGAGGCTCGTCGGCCACAGCCGGGCGATGGATCTCATCCTCACCGGCCGAGGGGTCGGCGGCGACGAGGCGCTGGCGATGGGATTGGTGAACCGGGTCACCGATCCGGGCGGGGCGCTCGACGGCGCCCTCGAGCTCGCACGGCTGGTGGCCGGATTTCCCCAGACCTGCCTCCGCCACGACCGGCTCTCCGCCATCGAGCAGTGGGATCTCGCCGAGCCCCAGGCCCAGGTCAACGAAGTCCGCCATGGTCTCACCGCCATCGCCGCCGGCGAGACCCTCGAGGGTGCGTCACGGTTCGCGGCCGGCGACGGTCGGCACGGCGGCTCCGTGCCCTGAGGCTCCCCGTCACGACACCGGTGGCCGGGTGCGGTCGCTACGCTGCGCCCATGCCGGTCCTGACCGTCGCCCAGCTCCAGACGTTCCTCGTCGAGGCGTTCCCCGGCGCGCCCCCGTCGTACGTGGTCGAGGACGTGTTCGACCGGGGAGCCCGCCTGCGGCTGCCGGTCACCGATGCCCACGGCCGTCCCGGCGGCACGGTCGCCGGACCGGCCCTGATGGGATTGGCCGACTGCACGGCCTACCTGGCCATCGCCGGCCAGATCGGCCCGGTCGCGCTGGCCGTCACCACCAGCCTGCACATCGACTTCCTCCGCCGGCCCGAGCTGGTCGACGTCGTCGCCACCGGAACACTGCTGAAGCTGGGCAGGCGGTTGGCGGTGGTCGGGGTCGGCCTGTGCTCGGTCGGCCGCGACGACCTGGTGGCCAGCGCCCAGCTCACCTACTCGATCCCGCCCGGCTGACCCCCGCCCCGCTGACGGTCGGGCGCCACCGGCCGGCATCCGGCCCTTCCCGTCCGGGCCGGCGTCGGCGCCGGCCCCGGTCTTGTGTCGGCACCGGCGCCCGTGCCACCATCGATCCAGCGATTCCGAGGGGGGACTGCACCATGCACGATCTGCTGATCCGAGGGGGATCGGTCGTCGACGGGACCGGGGTGGGCGCCCGTACCGCCGACGTGGCCGTCGACGGCGGGAAGGTGACCGAGGTCGGTCACCTTCCCGGTGCAGCCGCTCGCCGCGTCGTCGATGCCGACGGGCTCCTCGTCACCCCTGGGTGGGTGGACATCCACACCCACTACGACGGTCAGGCCACCTGGGACGACGTGCTCGCCCCCAGCAGCTGGCACGGAGTGACCACCGTGGTCACCGGCAACTGCGGGGTCGGCTTCGCCCCCGCCCGGCGCGACCGTCACGAGTGGCTGATCGGACTGATGGAGGGGGTCGAGGACATTCCGGGCACCGCGCTGGCCGAGGGGATGCACTGGGAGTGGGAGTCGTTCCCCGAGTACCTCGACGCGCTCGACCGCCGATGCTGGACGATGGACGTCGGCACCCAGATCGCCCACGGTGCGGTCCGTGCCTATGTCATGGGAGACCGCGGCGCCCGCAACGAGCCAGCCTCCGAGGACGAGATCCTCGCCATGCGCGACCTGGTCAGTGAGGCGATCTCCGCCGGGGCGCTCGGCTTCTCCACGTCCCGCACCATGGCCCACCTGGCCATCGACGGCGAGCCGGTCCCCGGGACGTTCGCCGCCGAGGACGAGCTGTTCGGCATCGGCTCCGCCCTCGGTGCGCTGGGGACCGGCATCTTCGAGCTCGCACCCGCCGGGACCGCGGGCGAGGACGTGGTCGCCCCGAAGAAGGAGGTCGACTGGATGCGCCGCCTGTCGATCGCCATCGGACGGCCGGTCACGTTTGCGCTGTTGCAGGTGGACCCGGCCCCCACCCTGTGGCGCGAGTTGATGGACGAGTCGCTGGCCGCGGTGTCCGAGGGCGCCGACCTGTGGCCCCAGGTGGCCGGACGTGCCACCGGCCTGCTCTCCGGCCACTTCACCACCTACTGCCTGTTCGATCTCATCCCCGCCTACCAACAGGTCAAGCAGCGCCACCCCGCACCGGAGGACCTGGTCGCCGCGCTGCGCTCCCCCGAGATCCGTGCGCGGATCGAGTCGTGGACGCCGGGCGACGAGGACACCGCCGACCGGATGGACCAGGCCTACCGGACCACTTACGTGCTCGGGAGCCCCCCCGACTACGAGCCGGGACCCGAGCGCTCCCTCGCCGGGATCGCCGCGGCTTCGGGCCGGGCCCCGCTGCAGGTCGCCTACGACGCCATGCTGGCCGACCAGGGTCGTGGCCTCCTCTACGTCCCCATCCTCAACTACACCGACGGGGACCTCGCTCCCGCCCGGGAGATGCTCCTCCACCCCCGTGCCGCCGCCGGCCTGGCGGACGGCGGCGCCCACTGCGGGGTCATCTGCGACGCCTCCCAGCCCACCTTTCTGCTCACCCACTGGACCCGTGACCGCTCACGGGGCCCGCGACTTCCCCTCGAATGGATGGTGAAGAAGCAGTCGCACGACACCGCCCGCCTCTACGGGCTCAGCGACCGGGGCTCACTCGTCGAAGGCGCCCTGGCCGACCTCAACCTGATCGACTACGACCGGCTCCAGCTGGGCACGCCGGTGGTGATCGACGACTTGCCGGCCGGGGGGAAGCGCCTCGTCCAGGGCGCCACCGGGTACGTCGAGACCATCAAGTCGGGGGTGACGACCTTCGCCGAGGGGGAGGACACGGGCGAACGCCCCGGACGGCTGATCCGAGGGGCACGCTGACCCGCCGGGCACGCTGACCGGCACGGCACGCTGACCCGCCGGGCACGCTGACCGGCACGGCACCCCGTCGGCCCGTCCGTCCGACCGGACGGCTCAGAGGGGCCCGCCCGTGGCCAGCGATGCCTCCCACTCCGCCCAGGCCGCCCGCTCGGCCCTCATCTGGACCACGACCCGGTGCTCGACGTAGAACGCCAGGAACGGCACGAACCCGGCGAGCACCACCGCCACGATGCGGCCCAGGCGCCAGTGCGCCCGCCTGGCCAGGTCGGCGGCAGTGGCCAGGTAGACCAGGTACAGGTAGCCGTGGATCGTCCCCTCCACCTTCGCCACCAACGTGAAGTGCGCCCAGACCTGCAGCGGCACCCCGACGAAGACCAGCACGATCAACGCGGTCCCGACGATGTAGGTCATCACCCGGTAACGGAACAGGGCACGCTGGATCGAGCGATCCGGGGGGGCGCCCGGGGGCACGGCCGGCTCGGGGTCCCCCGGCGTCGGGTCGGCGTCGGGTGGCACGCCGAGATGCTATCGCCCGCCCGGCAGGCCCGGTCTGTCGCGACCCGGGCCTAGTCTCCGGCCATGGGCCGTACCGACGACACACCGCCTCCCGTCCGACCCGAGGTCGAGGTACGGGTCAGCACCCGGCGGAAGAAGACCGCCGCCGCCCACTGGGAGGGCGACCGGATCGTGGTGGTGGTCCCGTCGCACCTGCGGGGACCGGCGCGCGACGACATGGTGGACCGGCTCACCCACCGAATGGCCCGGGGCCGGCCTCACCTGCACACCTCGGACACCCAGCTGGCCGAACGGGCGGCCATGCTGGCCGATCGCTACCTCGAGGGAGTCCGGCCGTCCTCCATCCGATGGTCGACCAACCAGACATCCCGATGGGGCTCGTGCACCCCGGCCACACGGGAGATACGGATCTCCGAACGCCTTCGCCCGACACCGGACTGGGTCCTCGACTCGGTGGTCGTCCACGAACTGGCCCACCTCATCGAGCCTGGCCACACCGAGCGGTTCCGCGATCTCGAGCGTCGCTATCCACGGCTCGACGACGCCGAGCGGTACCTCGAGGGGTACTCGCTGGGGCTACGCCTTCGCGACGATGCTCCGTGACCGACGATGCTCCGTGACCGACGATCGCCGGGGTGACCGGGGATCGCCGGGGTGATCGGGGATCGCCGGTGACGGGGATCGCGGGGGCGGACTGCACCGACGTTCCCCGGGACGATCAGGGCTGCAGGCGATCCATCGTCCACCCATCCCCGCCGGGCCGGTAGCGGATGCGGTCGTGGAGGCGGTCCTCGCGGTTCTGCCAGAACTCGAACTCACGGGCCGTCACCCGGATGCCGCCCCAGTCGGCGGGCCGGGGGACCTCACGACCGTCGAACTGCTCGCCCACCTCGGCGACCCGGCGCTCGAGCGCGCCACGGTCGTCGATCGGGGTGCTCTGGTCCGAGGCATGCGCTCCGACCTGGGCAGCGCGGGGCCGTGTGGCGAAGTACCGGTCCGACTCGGCGGCTCCGACCGGGGTCACGTCGCCGTCGACGCGGACCTGGCGACCGAGGGGCTCCCAGTACCAGAGCAGCATGGCCACCGGGTTCACGGCCAGCTCCCTCCCCTTCCGGCTGGACAGGTTCGTGTAGAACACGAACCCCTCGGGCCCCCAGTCCTTCAGCAGCACCATGCGTGCCGACGGACGGCAGTCGGCACCGGCCGTGGCCACCACCATCGACTGCGGGTGGCGCACCGCTTCGGTCGCCTCGGTGTACCACCGTCCGAACTGGACGAACGGATCGGGATCCATCGCCGTCTCGACCAGCGGCTCTGCGT
>DAHXOA010000096.1 GCA_027365145.1 Acidimicrobiaceae bacterium
GACCCGGACGACGGTCCCCCTCCCCCGTGGCCGCCACCTCCCCCGCCGGGACAGTGGGCGCCACCACCGCCGGCGTGGCCCGGCCACCACGGGCAGGGCAGCTGACCACGGCAGGCCCCACCGGGATGCGTCCCGCCGGGATGCGTCCCGCCGCCTCCCCCACCGGCTGGTAGCTACGTCAGCGCATCGGGAGACCGGAGAACGCCACGATGCCGGGCCCAGCCGTCGGTGCAGCATCCTCTTCCACTGCGACCGGGATGTCCGAACGCAGCTCGTAGGTGGCGAGTCCCCTCACCAGGGAGGAGCCCAGCACCACGACGCCGCCTCCGGCGATCGCGAGCGGGATCCGGAACTTCGGATCGCCGATCTCCGAGACGACCACATGGGCGGTCCGGTGCCCCGGGTCAGAGACTGCGAGCGACGTGACTGCGGCGCCGGTGATGCCCGGAGCGCCAGGCACACCCGGCGCCGGCACGAGCCAGTGCCTGGCCAGGGTCACCGTGCCACTACTCGCACCCCACGTGGGCGGGGACCCGCTCCCGGCCTCGGCCACCGAACGCGCCACCACGAGCCCGTGGCCGCGACCTGACGTGACGGTCAGTGCGTAGGGCGTCCCAGCCGGCACCCGGGACGCCGTCGAGCTGGCGAAGTCCACGATCGACTGGGCCGGCACCGCCAGCTCCACCGGGACCACCGATTCGCGGGCGAGATGAAACGTCAACGTGGCGACTGACGCCGATGCACCGGGGTTGAAGAGATGGAAGGTGACGGTGGAGCCGGCAAGATCGGTGGTCTGGGCGAACTGCCAGGTGTCGGAGGCCGCCGGCGAGCCGAGCCGGACCGAAAGACCCTTGCCGGGAGCGGCTACCCACTCCTGGGTCTCGTCCGCCACGAGCTGGCCGGACGCCGCTTGGACGATCGTGGCGATCTCCGACCGATCCTGCACGTACGTGCCCACGTTCTCCGTCAGCACCCCGCCCGGCGGGATGACCAGCCCCTGGTAGTTCGCCGGGTCGACGACCCCGGTCGGGGTGGCGAACGACACGTCGACGACCGTGACCGCAACGGTCGGGTTGAACAGCTCCAGCTCCAGCGATCCGGTACCGCTCGTCGATCCGCCGGCGAAATACCAGGTGGGTGAGGTGAGCGAGGCACACGGCGCACGACTCCCCCCCGTAGGTCCGGCGACGACCTCGGTCACACCCACGCCACCGCCGGCGAGCACGAACGACGACGCCACCGCCCCGGAGGGAAGGGATGTCGGCGGGCGCACCGCGGTACTGCCCAGTGCGGGCACCGAGACCGCCTGGTGCGCCGGCAGAGACGGGTGGCTGCCGCCGTCCACGACGCTCGACATGGTGCCCGTCACGACATGGTCAGTGGTGTTGGTGAGGTAGTAGGTCGGCGAGGCCCGGACACCGTCGCTCCCCGAGCCGACCGTCCCCCCCGCGCACGCCCACGACGAGGCGACGGCCGTCCCGGCGGTCACCGTGCTCCCGTCCCCGAAGGCCGGTGTCGCAGGCAGGCGGGGGTGTTCGACCACGGCGTCGACCGTCGCAGCCGAGGCAACCACCACGACCACACCGAGCACGGCGGCTATCCGGCCACGGGTCCGCACGCCCCGGCTCGGCCGCCGCTTGCCCACGGTCGGGCGGCCAGGACGCAGCAGGCTGGTGCGAGTGCTCGCGGCGTCATCCGGGCGTGCGGAGCCATCGGGCGTGACCGGGCGTGCGTCCCGATCGGGACCGGCGTCATCCGGGCGTGCGGCGTCGCCTCCCTCCTCCGGGATGTTCACGATCCACCCGAACCGGCCGCGACCACGTCCTCGGCACCACTTGCCCCGGCGGGAGCAGGACGTCCCGCCTGCTGGTTTCGCCGGCGCCGGCGCCGGCGCCATTCGAGGACCGTCGCGACTGGGAGGAGCACGCGCCCGATGCCCGCCAGCACCGCCAGCGCGGCGAGCCATGCGAGCACCTGGTACACCACGCCCGCCGTCACCCATCCGTCCGGCCGGACCCGGACGGTGACGAACTCCGATCTCCCCACGGTGAACTGCTGCGCCCACCCGAATGCAGGGCTGGTAGGCACGTTCACGCCGGCTCCGTCGACCACCTCCCACCGGTCTGGCGGCGCATCGGCCAGGTACACCGTTCCCGGTCCGATCCGACCCTGGAAAGACGTGACGTCCGCCGGTGCCACCAGAACGGGGCGAGCCCGGGCCAGGATGGCGGATGCCGGTGCGGTCGTCGAGGCAGACGTCACGGTTCCCGCGGGCACGGACGATCCCGGTGGCACCTCTGCCCGGATCGGGACCCAGTTCACGTCCTGGTAGACGGTGATGCCCGCCTCGGCGAAGACCGGGCTGAGGTCGATCTGTTGGTCGAGCGCGGGGATCAGCCCTCCTGGCAACGGATATGCCTGGGGCTGCTGCACGCCGGCGATGACCGGGGCCAGGGCGCTGACGACGGCGATGTACCGGATGCCGTCCGGAGCGAGAAGCCGGCCCAGCTGGTCGGTGCCACCCCGCTGCGTCAGTGCCAGGGCGTCGGCGATCGCCCCGGCCGGTCCCGGAGCCGGTGCGACCCAGGATGCCAGCTCCGTTGCCGGCCCGTCGACCGACGTGGTGTACGCGAGGCCGTCGGACGATGCCTGCCAGCTGGGCCCGACCAGCGCCCGAGGATCCCCCAGCCACAGGACACGGAAGCTCCCGGCGCGGGTCTCGGCGTGCATCCACGACACCGCCTGGGCGAAGCTCGTCTGGGGGAGCTCCCAGCGGCCCGAGAATGTCGATGCCAGCATCGGGAAGGCACCGAGCACCACGGCGACGGCAGCCAGGGCCGTGGCGGTCTGCCGGATCCCGAACACCGCCGACCGGAGGTCCTCTTCGAAGGCGGCGATGCCGATCCCGATGGACGCGGCCGTAGCCGCAGCTGCCGGTACCAGGAGCACCATGGCTGGGAGCGATAGGTCACCGGTCCACCCACGCGAGCTGGCCCACGCCGCCAGCCAGAAGACGAGGGTGACGGTCCAGCACCGTGTCGCCCAACGCAAGCGCTCATGCCGGGCGATCACGAGCGGCAGGAAGGCGGCGGCGGCAAACCCCCACGCGAGCGGCGAGTTCCCGATCGGACCGTCGGCGAACCTGATCAGCGCACTCAGTGCCAACGGGGCCGAAGGAGGGGTTCGCGCACCGAAGACCTGCCACCCGATCCGACCCGAGACGGCGACACCGATCACCCAGGGGAGGCACAACATGGCTGCCACCACGCTGGAGGCCACCGCTCCCAGTGCGGCGCGCCCGGTCGTCCGCCATCCACCCCGCACTGCCGAGGAGACCACGAGGGCCAGCCCCACGCCCAGCACGATGGCGATCCCGGCAGGAGCGAACGAAACGAGGATCGCCTCTACGACACCCAACCCGAGCACCAGGCGAGGGTAGGGATGCCGATCCATCCACGCTGCCGATCCGATCCCACCGGCCCGCTCACGTCGGACCCGGCGTGCCCGCGGGCCGACGACCGGGTCCGCCCCGGACATCCTGAACAGGAGCACCATGATCCACGGTGTCGCGGCGAACGCCACCAGGGCGTCGATCCGGCCGAGGGCGAGGGCGTCGTAGGCCAGGGGCAGTGCCAGGTAGGCGACCGCGGCCACCAGGCCGGCCCGACGGGATCCGAACCGCCGGACCAGCCGGAACGTTCCCCAGGCACCGACCGGTAGGCATCCGAACACGAAGAGCTTCTCGGCCACGCCCATCGCCCCGATCACCACGGTCCCCGCCACGCCCAGGAGCGCGAGCGCTGGTGACGACGGAGCCGTCGACCCGACACCCGAGGTGTGCCATGCCGCCCCGAACGTCCCGAACGCCGACGCCCAGCCGGGGAGCGGGAGCAGCTCCCCGACAGCGGGGAACGCTCCGCCCAGCAACGACCGTGACCCGAAGAGGAGGACTGCCGCCACGATGGTCCAGACCGCGACAGCCGCACCGGTGCTGAGCCCCCCAGCGCGGTCGGGACTGCCGTCCCGTTCGCCGCTCCGGGCGGCCTCGGAGCGGCCGGCTACCCCGGTGCCGCCGCGCACCGGGGTTCCGCCGGCACCGGCCTCCCCCGGCGCCATCCCATCTCGTCCCCCGCCCGCGCCCGCCGAGTCAGCCATGGGTGCCGCGCCCGTGGCTGGAACCATCTCCGGTGTCATGGCACCGTCGTCGTGGGCACCGTGGAAGCCGTGCTGGAGCACCCGTCGCAGGTAGGCGGTGACGCGCGCGGTGCCGCTCACCTGTAGAGCGCGGATCTCGTGGTCGGCAACCCTCCGGGCTCCCTGGACGCGCCGCCGATCCCGGAAGGTCCGCCGGAGGCGGGCGGCGTTCCACAGCCAGGCTCTCGTCACGGCACGGCCCCGGGTGCGGTTGCCGGCCAGCTCCGCCACCGTGATCTCTCCCGCCGCCAGCACCATCAACTGCGGGAGCAAGCGCCACAGGCTGAGCCGGCCGTAGCACTTCTCCACGACGAGGAGCTCGTGACGTCGCTGGAGTTCTTGCAGGGTGACGGGGGGGCGGGTCCCGTCCGGCGGCCCGCCCGGGGGGGCGACGAGCCACTGGTCGACGGGACGCGCCCCCGAAGCCAGCTCTTCACGGTGGCGCACGACCGCGCCGGGGGCCACGACCACACGGGCGCCGGCAAGCTGGGCTCGCCAGCAGAGATCCAGATCCTCTCCCATCAGGGAGATCGCGGGGTCGAATCCCCCCAGTTGTTCAAACAGGTCGGACCTGACCAAGGTGAACCCGCCTGGAGCCACGAAGATGTCCCGCACCGCGTCGAGCTGACCGTGGTCGATCTCGTCGGCATGGACCCGGTCCACGACGGAGCCGCCGGCGTCGACCATCATCCCCACGTGGAGGAGCCGCCTGGTGTCGTCCCAGCTCACGAACTTCGGGCTCACGATGCCGGCGTTCGAACGGAAAGCCTCTTCCACCAGGATATGGACGGCGTCGCCTGCCGGAGCGACATCGTCGTGGCAGAAGAGGAAGAAGGCCGCACCCTCGACCATCGACCGGACCTCGTTGGCAGTCACGCCGTACCCCTGGTTACGACCGATCCCCCGCACGTATGCCGTGGGGTAGACCGCTCCAACGCGCTCCCGGAGTCCTGGCTCGGTTCCCGTGTCCAGGACGAGGACGGATAGCTCGCGGTAGTCCTGCGCCGCGAGCGACGCAAGCGACTCCTCGAACCAGGAACCCGGATCGTGGGCAACGACGACGGCAACGACCGCAGGGGCCAATGACTCCATCAGGGCCCAGAGGATAACCCGATCGGCGGCGCTCCGGGGCCGGACCTCCCAGCCTCGGGAAACGACGATCCGTCCGGGAGAGGCCGAGACCGGGATACACGACCGCCGGTCGAGCGCTTGCAACTGTTTACTTTCTGCGATACTATTGTTTTAAAGGCGAGTGGGCCGCCTCTGGGCAGACACCGGTGATCCGGGTCCGACCTGGACGGCGGGCCTCGCCCGACTTGCCAGCGGAACACAACCGACCCCGAACAGAGGAGGGCTACCGTGCCCGAGATCAACGAAACCATCTCCACCACCGCCAAGGAGGTCGCCAACGCCGCCCGCGACCTCGGCTACGTCGTCATCGGAGCAAGCGTCATCGGCCTCCAGAAGGCACAGGTGCGCCGCCAGGAGCTCCGGAAGAACCTGGCCGACCCGCTGGCCGGGGCAGAGCAGCGGTTGGAGGGGGTTCGCGGCGATCTGGCCACCGCGTTCCAGGAGGCGGACGCCCGGGTCGAAGAGGTCATCGGACGGATCGAGGCGGTCTTCGTGCCCCTCGAGGACCGGCTCCCCGAACCCGCCCGCGACCTGGCAAAGCAGCTCCACAGCCAGGCCAGGGATGCACGCGCCCAGCTGCGCGACCTGGTGGCGGCCTTCGCCGCCTGATCCCGTCGGACCCAGCTCAGCGGGTCACGGCACGCCAGGACGATAGGACGTCGGCCAGGGTCTGCTCCAGAGGGATCGTCGGGACCCATCCGGTCGCCGCTCGCAACCGGGTCGGATCCCCCCGCAGGACCGGCACCTCGATCGGTCGCACGAGGTCGGGATCGGGCCGGAGCTCGACCGACCGGCCCGCCAGCCTCTGTAGGACCTCGGCAATCTCCGAGATGGCCACGTCGGTACCGCTGCACACGTTGTACACCGCACCCGGCTCGCCGGCGACGACCAGGAGGCGGTAGGCCCGCACCACGTCACGCACGTCGGTGAAGTCGCGTCTCGCTCCAAGATTGCCGACCGGGATGGCGCCCGCACCGCGAGCTTCGGCTTCGGCGATCCGGTGGGCCAGCGCGGCCACGGCGAACTGGTCGGACTGCCCCGGGCCGACGTGGTTGAACGGCCGGACGGTCACCACGGGCAAGCCGTGCCCGTGGTACGCCTGGGAGACCAGCGCCTCGGCCGCCAGCTTGGAGGCGGCGTACGGCGTGACCGGAGCGGTGGGCGACGTCTCGTCCAAGGGGAGCAGTGCCGGATCGGTGACCGCCCCGTAGACCTCGGCTGAGCTGGTGACGAGCACCCGTGAAGCCGTCTGGCAGCGGACGGCCGCCTCCAGCACCGCAGCGGTCCCGAGGACGTTCACCCGGAGCACCTCCAGCGGTGCCCCCCAGGACTGCCCGACGTGCGAGAGCGCCGCCAGATGGTAGATGGCGTCCGGAGCGGCAGCCGACACGGCCACGGACACCGCGGCCGGATCGGTGATCTCGACCTCCCGGTCGATGGCGACGACGTGGTCGCCTTCCTCGCGGAGGTGGGCAGCCAGCCAGTGACCGACAAAGCCTCCCCCTCCCGTGATGAGCGCTCGCACGTCGGGTCACCCTACCGGCTCCCGCTCTGCCCGGCCGAGAGCGTCGCAAGATGCGCCACGCCTCCCCCGCCGGACCGTCTATCCGACGACGGAGTGATAGGCGACGAGATGCTGCTCGGCGCTGGCCGACCAGGTGTGGCGCACGGCGATCTCGAGCCCTCGTCGGCGGCGGGCACCGATGTCCCCGGACGGTTCGCGCTCCGTACCTCCTCGTGGTCCTCCTCGTGGTCCCCGGTCGAGCAGCTCGTCCAGCACGTCGGCCAGGGCCCGGGTATCTCCAGGCGGGACGAGCACGGCCGCGCTCCCGGCAACCTCTTCCATGGCCGTGCCCGAGGTGGTCACGAGCGGCGCACCACACGCCAGCGCCTCCAATGCCGGGAGCCCGAATCCCTCGTAGAGGGCGGGGTAGGCCACCACCGTCGCCGATCGGAGCAACGCCGGGACGGCTGCGTCGGGTACATAGCCGATCCGGAGGATCCGGGAACGCGAGGAGACGGCGGCCACCGCCGCTCGGACCGCCTCTGCCCCCCATCCATCCCCCCCGGCGAGGATCAGCCGTACGTCAGGGTGCCGGCCCGCGACCTTGCCGAACGCCCGCACCAGGTTCGGGACGTCCTTGCGCGGCTCCAACGTGCCGACGAACACCACGAACCGGTGCAGCGAGCCATCAGGACCGACGAGACCGGGTTCGAGCCGAGCGAGCAGGTCGGCGTCGCCTCCCGCCACCGGCTCAACCGGCCTGAACCGAGCAGTATCCACCCCGTGGTGGGCGACAAAGACCTCCCCGTCGACCCGACACCAACGGGCCAGCTCGTCTGCCGTCACCTGGCTCGGGCACACGATCGCCCCGGCGCGCCGGGCTGCGACGGTGATGGCCCGCCGGAACAGCACCACCTTCGATCGCTCGTGCCAGTGGGGCGCCTCGAAGAAGCTGAGATCGTGGACTGTCACCACGACAGGCACCGACGTGTGCTCCGGCATCGTGTAGTGAGGACCGTGGTGCACGTCGATCCCGGCGCGTGCCAAGTGCAAGGGGAGTCCAACCTGCTCCCAGAGCAGGCGTGCGGGACGGGCCGACGGCGACGCTCCGACGACCCGTGCCGACGGTGCCAGGTCACGCCAGCGGTGGCGGTCGTCCCGTCGGGTCCAGAGCTGCAGGTCGACGTCGGGACGGGGCGCCAAGGCCGACACCAGCTCCAGGGTGTAGCGGCCGGCGCCGACCGGCTTCACCGGTACGGCCGACACGTCGACCGAGAGCCGGATGGGTTCCCGGGACCGGACAGGTCCGGTGGGGTCACCAGGCCCGGGCACCGCTGTCACCTTTGCCCGCCTGTCCGTTCGCACGGCCAGTCGCCTGCCCCCTGGCCCGCTTGCCGCCGCGGCCGCTCGCCCGACCAGCTCTGACCGCCGGCCGGGGACCGAGATCGTCCTCCGCCCAGATCGCCGCGATCGACCTCGCCGTGGCCTCCCAGGTGAGCGACGCGCTGTGGATGCGCCCGCGCTCGGCGAGCGCAGACCGGACCTGTTCGTCGGACGCTACCGTCAGCAAGGCGGTCGCGATCGCCTCCTGATCATCTGGGTCGACGTCGTAGGCCGCCGTGCCGGTGCTCGGAAGTGGACTGGCGACGACTGGCGTACCCCGCGACATGGCCTCGAGAGGGGGCAGCCCATACCCCTCCCTGAGGGGGACGTACGCCAGCAGACGGGCCAGGTCGTAGAGAGCAGTGAGGACCGGCGGTTCGACCCGCCCGACGAGCACCACGTCCGGCGTGGCGGCAACCTGCTCGTTCCAGCCCTGCGGACCGACCAGCACCAACGGCCAGGGACCGGGAAGCGCGTCCCGGATCGACTGGTACGCGCCGATGATCCGGTGCAGGTTCTTGCGAGGCTCGAGCGTCCCTACGCTCAAGAGGAACGGGCCGTTCACCCCGGACCTGGCGAGCATGCGGATGGCCGCATCCCGGTCCGGCGGTGCCAGGTGATCACACCCGTAGGGGACCACGCGGATCGCAGATGGATCGGCGCCGGCGGCCACCAGCTCACCTGCCACTACCGGCGCCGGCACGACCAGTCGGTCGGCGAGTGCGAGCGCCCTCGCCAGAGCAGCTTCGTGCCAGCGCCGGCCCCGGGGAGGGAACGCCTCGGGCAGGGCGCGCCACAGCAGGTCGTTGACCTGCACGACCAGGGCTGCTCGCCGGGGAGGGGGGAACGCCAGCGAGACGGCGTGGACTACCGACGTCCGGCGTGGCACGGGCAGACGACCCCGGTCCCACGCCCGGGTGAGCACGGGCCCGGGGATCGGGACGGTCACCACCGGATAACCCAGCGCGTGCAAGGGGTCGGCTCCGTGCCGATGCCCGCTGGCATAGAGATCCACCCTGCCACTGACGTCGGTCCCCGCCCGCCGGAGCCCACCGAGGAGTCCGAGGGCCGTGGTTCCGATCCCACCAGGTGCCGCCCGCCTGAGCTGTTCTACCACCACCAGCACACGACCGCGCCCGGTCATCGCTGCTCCCGCGTCGCGTCCCCGGCAGCCCACGCGTCCCGGTAGAGGTCGATCAGCCCTGCCGCACAGGCGTCCCAGGTGAACCCGGCACTCCGGCGGCGGCCCCGGCCGACGAGCTCCGCGACCTCCGGGCCGCCCGAGAGGATCCCGGCCAGCGCGCCGGCCAGCGCGCCCGCATCTCGAGGGGGCACGAGGATGGCTGCGTCACCTACGACCTCGGGGATGGCGCCGACGGCCGTGGCGACGACCGGCACCCCGGCCGCCATGGCTTGCAGCGGCGGGAGACCGAACCCTTCGTAGCGTGACGGAAACGCCAGCACCGCCGCCTCCCGGAGCACGCCGGCCAGGGCTGCGCCGTCGAGGTAGCCGAGGTGGGTGATCCGTGCCCGGTGCGGGGATGCCGCGACGGCCTCGGTGAACGCCGTACCACCCCACCCCGTTGCCCCGACCACGACCAGTCCGACCTCGGGGTCCTCCTCTGCCAGCAGGTCGAATGCGTGGACCAGCGACGGGTAGTCCTTGCGCGGCTCGACGGTACCGATCGCCAGGATGTAGCGGCTGGGGACGATGATCGGCCCGCGCCCTCCACCTCCTGGCCCCCAGCGCCCTCCGCCTTCTACCCGCCGACCGGCCCCCGGCAACGATCCCGGGTCTGACTGCGATCCCGGGTCGGCGATCGGCGGGACACCGTGGTGCACCGCTCTGACACGCGCCGGATCGACGCCGAACAGATCGACCACTTCGGCGGCGACGTAGGCCGACGGCGTGTGCACCCAGGCGCCGGTGGACAGCGCTCTGCGGATCAGGTCGGGAAACGCCAGCGTCGGGCCGTCGCAGAGCTCGGGGAACCTCACCACGGTCAGGTCGTGCACGGTGACCACCCGAGCCCCGCCGCGCGTGGGAGGAACCACGAAGTTGGTCCCGTGGACCACGTGGTGCCTGCCGATGAACCACTCGACCGGGGGCTTCGACCCGCGCGCCCACATCCGGTGCAACGGCCGAGCCGGCATGGCGCGCTGCCGGGTGGCAACTCCTGGAGGAAGGAGTGGGAGGATGCCACCGCGTCGTCGCCAACTGACGGCGAACGCGGAGACGGTCACGTCGTCGCGTCGGCCGAGACCCGACAGTGCCCCGGCGCAGAACGCCCCGACGCCGGTGGGCCGTCCGAGGAGCGCCGTGGCGTCAACGGCCACCGCGAGGGTCCGGCCGCCCGCCCCGGAACCGCTCAGCGCTGCGGGATCGACAGACGGTGATGTCCGGGTCGGCTCGGCGGCATCGGCGGGCACGGTGGGAGCCTTGCACATCCGCTGGACCGGACCAGACCGGACCAGACCGGACCAGACCCTTGCTCACGCGGCGACGTGCCGGCCATGGAGCAAGGATCGGCGAACCACCCCAGGGGCGGTCCTGGTGTGTGCGACGCCCGGAGGCCGGTAGCCTTCGCACGATGATCACAGCACTCGCCGGAGGTGTCGGCGCCGCTCGCTTCCTCCAAGGCTTGGTCCAGGTGCTCCCCCCCTCGGAGGTCACTGCCATCGTGAACACGGGCGACGACACGCTCGTCCATGGTCTGCACGTGTCACCCGACCTCGACACGGTGACCTACACGCTCGCCGGCGCCGCCAACGACGAGACCGGCTGGGGGTTGGCCGGTGAGACCTGGACCACGATGGAAGCGTTGGCCCGGCTGGGAGGGGAGACCTGGTTCAACCTCGGAGACCGCGATCTCGCCACCCATCTCTACCGGACCCACCGGTTGGCCGACGGGGCCGCCCTCAGTGAGGTGACCGGTGAACTGGCCCGGGCCTGGGGTGTGGAGATCCGGATCCTCCCGGTGACCGACGACCGGCTGAGCACCCGCATCCAACTCCGTGGCGGTCCCGAGGTCGCGTTCCAGGAGTACTTCGTCCGCCTTCGCCACGAGGTCCCCGTATCCGGTGTGCGGTTCGACGGGGCTGCCGTCGCCCGCCCCGCCCCCGGGGTCATCGATGCCCTGGAGGGTGCGCGCGGCATTGTCGTGTGCCCATCGAACCCCGTCGTGTCCATCGATCCGCTACTTGCCATCGACGGCGTGGCACGCGTGCTGGGAAAGCGTCGGGATCGGATCGTCGGCATCTCCCCCATCGTCGCCGGGTCGGCCCTGAAGGGACCGGCTGACCGGCTCCTCCGCGAGCTCGGCTCCGAGCCGTCGGTCACCGGCGTGGCGCGATGGTACACATCATGGCTCGGCACGCTCGTGATCGACGAGGCTGACGCCGCCCTGGCCCCGGCCGTGGAGGCAGAGGGCGTGCGGTGCATCGTCGCCCCCACCGTGATGGGGACGCCAGAGCGCGTCGCAGCACTGGCCAGGGTGGTACTCGATGCCCTGGGATGAGGTTCCACCAGCGGTGGAGACGGCCGCCGGATCGGGTCCGTCACTCCCCGACGGCTCGCTCCTCGTCGTTCCGATGCGCGGCGTCGGCGAGGTCCGGGAAGGGGACGATCTCGCCGACCTGCTCGCCCGTCACGCCGGGTCGGGCGGTCTACTCGACGGTGACGTGCTCGTCGTCACCCAGAAGATCGTCTCGAAGGCCGAGGGCCGGATCGTTCCCTTCGACGGCGCCGATCCCGGGGCGAAGCGGAGGATCGTGGAGGCGGAGTCGGTCCGCATCGTCCGCAGGCGGGGCGAGCTCGTCATCTCCGAGACCAGACACGGCTTCATCTGCGCCAATGCCGGCATCGACCTGTCCAACGTCGAGGCGGG
>DAHXOA010000065.1 GCA_027365145.1 Acidimicrobiaceae bacterium
GAGCCTCCACCGCGTCGCACACCGCCCCCAGCGTCACCGCTCCGGCCACGTCCACCTGTGCCTCGTGGGCGACCGCCGCCAACGTGCGCAGGTGGTACGGCAGGACGACGCGGATCACGACAGCGTCTGAACGTGGACCGATAGCACGCGGGGGAGATCCCGGACGATCGCCTCCCAGGAGTCACCGTCGTCGGCCGAGGCGTACACCTGCCCGCCGGTGGTGCCGAAGTAGACGCCGCAGGGATCGAGTTGATCCGTCGACATCGCACCCCGCAACACGTTGACGTAGCAGTCGGCCTGCGGCAGGCCCCTCGTGAGCGGCTCCCACTCGTCGCCACCCGAGCGGCTGCGATAGACCCTCAGCCGGCCCTCGGGTGGGTAGTGCTCGGAGTCGCTCGTGATCGGCACCACGTAGACGGTTTCCGGCTCGTGGGCGTGGACGACGATCGGAAAGCCGAAGTCGCTCGGCAAGTCTCCGCTGATCTCCCGCCAGGACGCGCCCCCGTCGTCGGAACGCATGACGTCCCAGTGCTTTTGCATGAACAGGGTCTCCGGCGTGGTCGGGTGCCGGACGATGCGGTGCACGCAGTGGCCCACGTCGGCACCCTCGTCGGGTAGGCCGATCGAGCGCAGGCCCTGGTTCGCCGGTTCCCAGGTACGCCCATGGTCGGAGGATCGGAAGACCCCGGCAGCCGAGATCGCCACGTGGAGGCAGTCCGGGTCCGCCGGATGGACGAGCACGGTGTGGACACACATCCCGCCGGCACCGGGCTGCCACCGCGGCCCCGACGCGTGCGTCCGTAGCCCCGCCAGCTCCGACCAGCTCTCCGCTCCGTCGGTCGACACGAACAGGGCGGCGTCCTCGACACCGGCCAAGACCGTGTCGGGATCGGTCGCCGACGGTTCGAGGTGCCACACCCGGGCGAACTCCCAGGGGTGCGGCGTACCGTCGTACCACTGATGGGTGCCGAGGGCACCGTCGTAGACGAACTGGTTGCCCATCGCTCGCCACGTGGCACCGCCGTCGTCGGAGCGTTGCACGACCTGACCGAACCAGCCGGAGCTCTGGGACAGATAGATCCGGGAGGGGTCCGCTGGCGAGCCCGCCACGTGGTAGATCTCCCAGCCCCCGAAGTGTGGACCGGTCACCTCCCACTCCTGCCGGCGCCCGTCGGAGGTGAGCACGAACGCCCCCTTCTGGGTCCCGACCAGCACCCGCACAGCGGTCATGGTTCCTCCTCAGTGACGATGGACAGCGCACACAGCGCAGATGCTGCAGATACTGCCGCAACGGTGGGCCGATTGCTCGCGTGCCACCGGCACGACCGGGGGGTCTCGTCTCCGCCAGTGGCCCCAACGACGCGCCGGTGTGCGGGCGAACGGAAGATCCGGTGCGCCCAGCCGGGATGCGCGGGATCCGGTGCTGAGGCATACTGGCCGCAGCCGGAGGTCGGGACCCTGGCCGCTGCAGGCGATTGGAGGGGCGGGCCGCGTGTCCAGGAGGTCGGTCGAGTGAAGCCGGTCCATGATCCGTGGTACGCGGGGCAGCGCCCGCGAGGGAGGACAGGTGCCGGAATGTCGGCGCGTGTCCCCGCCGTCGACCTGGTGGGCGTGCGCAAGCACTTCGGGTCGGTCGAGGCCGTCCGGGGGATCGACCTCCGTATCGAACCCGGTGAGGTGGTCGCCTTCCTCGGCCCGAACGGCGCAGGGAAGACCACGACCATCGACATGGTCCTCGGGCTCTCTGCGCCCAGCGACGGTACGGTCACCGTCTACGGCATGCCGCCGCGCGACGCGGTCCGTAAGGGGCTCGTATCGGCGGTGATGCAGAGCGGTGGGCTGTTGAAGGACCTGACAGTGGCCGAGACCGTGGCGTATACCGCCCACCTCTTCACCGCCACCCGCCCACCGGACGAGGTGATGGAACGTGCCGGCATCACCGCCATCGGCAGCCGCCTGGTCGGCAAGTGCTCAGGCGGCGAGCAGCAGCGCCTCCGCTTCGCCATGGCCCTGCTCCCCGATCCCGAGCTCCTGCTCCTCGACGAGCCGACCCAGGGTATGGACGTCGAGGGTCGCCGAGGCTTCTGGGCCGCGATCCGCCGCGACGCCGATGCCGGCCGTACCGTCGTGTTCGCCACCCACTACCTGGAAGAGGCCGACACCTACGCCGACCGCGTCGTGCTGGTCCGACAAGGTGAGGTCGTCGCCGACGGGACCGCGTCGGAGATCAAGGCGATGGCGGCGGGACGGACGGTGCGCGCCACCCTTTCCGGGACCGACGGGGCGGCACTACGGGCGATCCCGGGAGTCGATCGGGTAGAGACCCACGGGTCGAGCGTCGTCGTGCACTGCTCGGACAGCGACGCCGTCGCCCGATACCTGCTGACGGAGACCCCGGCACAGAACCTGGAGATCGCCGCCCTCGGCCTGGAAGAGGCGTTCGTGGCCCTGACCGGGGCCGAACCGGCGGCCGGGGGAGCCAGTGGTACCGCGGCCAGCCGGACCAGGGCACCGTCGTGACCGTCCCCACCACCACCGGCGCGCCGCGTGCGGACCGTACCGTGCCGCCGTTCGGCGGCTTCTCGCCCGGGCTCGTCCGGCTGGAGGTGCGCCGCCTGCTCCGCAACCGCCGGACGGTGATCTTCACCGTGTTGTTCCCGGTGTTCTTCTTCCTCATCTTCGGGTTGAACAGCGCCTACGCGTCCAACCGGATCGGTCGGGGCAACGAGTCGGCGTTCATCATGATCTCCATGGCCCTCTACGGTGCCGTGCTCGCCACCTCGAGCGGTGGGGCGATGGTGTCGGTCGAGCGCCTGGCGGGCTGGAGTCGCCAGCTACGCATCACCCCCCTGCAGCCGGCCGCCTACATCGCCGTCAAGATGGCGACCTCGCTCGTGCTGGGGCTCGCCGCCGTGCTGGCGGTCTACGTGGTCGGGATCCTCTCCCACAAGCCGTCCATGCCCGTCGAGCTGTGGGTGGCAACGGGAGCGGCGCTGTGGGTCGGCTCGCTCCTGTTCGCCGCCTTCGGGCTCTTCGTCGGCTACCTGCTCCCGTCGGAGAACGTGATGCAGATCATCGGCTTCGCCCTCATGCTGTTCTCCTTCGGGGGCGGCCTGTTCATCCCCCTCAGCCAGTTCTCCCACCCGCTGCGCGTGCTCGCCACCTACACCCCCCTCTACGGGTTGAACCAGCTCGTGCACTACCCCCTGGTCCAGGGCTCGTTCGCCTGGACGTGGGTGGCAAACCTCCTTGCCTGGCTCGTCATCTTCACCAGCGGCGCCATCTGGCGGTTCCGCAAGGACACCGACCGGGTCTGAGTGCCGCGCACGGCTGGGCGGTCCGGCCGCTGCCGGCCCTGTGTCGCTGCCGGCCCTGTCGCTGCCGGCCCTGTCGCTGCCGGCGAGGCACTCAGCTCCGACCCGGAGCGGTGTCGATCTGGCCGAGCGATTCCGCCTCGGCGACGACGCCGGCGAGCATCCCGGGGAACACGAAGCGGTGGAACGGGGCGACACCGAGCCAGTAGAGGCGCCCCAAGAGGCCGCGTGGCCGGTACTGGGCCGTCTGGACGACCTTCGTCCCGGAGCCGACCGCCTGGAGGTCCCAGGTCAGCCAGGCCTCACCCGGCAACCGCATCTCGGCATGCAACCGGAGACGGCGCGGGGGCGCGAGGTCTTCGACCCGCCAGAAGTCGAGCGGATCACCGACGTTGAGCACCCGTGGTCGCCCCCGCCGGAGACCCGGCCCGCCGATGATCTGATCGAGGATCCCCCGCAGCCGCCACAGCCCTTCAGCCGCGTACCACCCCTTCGCTCCCCCGATCTGCGCCAGGCAGGCGAAGACCTCCTCCGGGCCTGCCGCGGTCACCGCCGTCCTCACGTCTTGAAGGACGGTCCCGCCCGACCACTCGGGGTCCGACGTCGTGGACCGGAACAGGGCGAGGTCGGCATCGACGAAGGAGGTCGGGACGTTTCCCTCCTGGCTGGCAGCCAGGGCCCGACCAATCGCCTCTTCCAGGCCCATCGGTCGGATGGCGAACGCGTCCGCCGCCGGACGTTCGGTCACGATCACCTCGTTGACGAGCGACTCGACCAGCTCGCGCGCCAGCGAGGCCGGGACCGGCGTGACGAGCCCGACCCAGTGAGACGAGAGGCCCGGGGTGAGCAGGGGGACCGGGATGAGGCGGCGGGGCACGAGGCCAGCCGTCCGGGCATAGAGGGCCATCATGTCGGCGTAGGTCACGATGTCGGGCCCACCCACCTCGTAGACGCCACCAAGGTTGCCGTCACGCAGCACGGCCTCGACCAGGAGGGCGACCACATCGGCGACGGCGATCGGTTGGCATCTGGTCGAGACCCAGCGGGGGGTGACCATCACCGGCAGGACCTCGACCAGGTAGCGCAGCATCTCGAAGCTGGCCGACCCCGAGCCGATGACGACTCCCGCCCTGAGCTCGACCACGTCGACCCCGGTCGAGCCCAGGAGCCGACCCACCTCGTGGCGGCTCTTCAGGTGCATGCTGAGCGTGTCCGAGTCGCGTCCCAGGCCGCCCAGGTACACGATCCGCTGGACGCCCGCTTCCGAAGCCGCCCGGGCAACGTTCCCGGCGTCGCGCTGCTCCCGCGCCGCCCAGCCCGCCCCCTGGCCGATGGAGTGCACCAGGTAGACGGCGACGTCCACACCGGCCATGGCACTCGTCAGGTCGCCGCCGACATCGCCACGGACGACCTCCACGGCGGACCGCCACGGTGCCGGATCGAGCTTCGCCGGCGTTCTCACCAGGCAACGGATGTCGACGCCACCGGCGCGGGCGAGGAGCTGGGGCACCAGTCGACCGCCGACGTAGCCCGACGCACCGGTCACCAACACCCGGGGGCTCACGACCCCCGGCTCCCACACGACATGACCCATCGTCCCATGAAACGGCAACTACCCATGGCGGAGGCCTGGGTGCCGGGATCGCCCGGCCACCCGGCACAGCCGAACGGAGGGGCAACGACGTCGCACGACCCCGTGGGAACAGCGCGGACGAGGGGGTGTGTGGTAACTCGTGGCCACGGCACCGGGGGGACTGCGCGCGTACCGGATCTCCCGGGTCCGCTCTGTGGTCCTGACCGGGGGCCCGGTCGAGCATCCACCTGGTTTCGACTTGGCCGCCAGCTGGGCCGGGGTGCAGCGGCGCCTGTGGGACCGAGCGCCGGCGGACGTCGTGGTGCGGGTGGCGGTCGGGACGGACTGGCTACCCGGGTTGCGGGCGATGGTGGGGCGTGGTGGCCGATCGCGGAGGACGGCGTGCTCGGCGACGGGCGGAGCGGGGTCACGATCCGTTTCGCCAACGTCACGGTCGCCGCCGCCGAGCTGCCCCCCTGGCAGGCCAGGCCGACGTTCCGGCCACGGCCGACATCGCCTCGGACCACAGCGACCACCGCGTCCGGCGATGCCGGAACCTTATACCATGCCGGGGTACTGTATTATCGAGGTTGTCCCCGACCGCTGCCATGGAGATCGATATGCCCGTCTACGGCTACACCGCCGACAAAGAGCAGTACCTGAAGCGGCTGGCGCGCATCGAAGGTCAGGTCCGGGGACTCCAGCGGATGGTCGAGGAGGACCGCTACTGCATCGACATCCTGACCCAGGTCACCGCGGCGACGAAGGCCCTGCACGCGGTGGCACTGGGGCTCCTCGAAGGTCACATCGGCACCTGCGTGGCGGAGGCGACGGCCAGTGGAGGAACGGAGGGGGCGGCGAAGGTGCGAGAGGCCACCGAGGCGATCGGGCGACTGCTGCAGTCGTGAGCCGGGAGGGCACCGTGGAGAAGCGATCGATCGACGTGGTTGCGACCCACGAACAGGACACGAGCTGCGCACTCGCCATCGAGGGCATGACGTGTGCGTCGTGCGTGCGGCGGGTGGAGCGGGCGCTCACGGCGGTAGACGGGGTGGCGGGTGCCCGGGTGAACCTGGCGACCGAGTCCGCCGAGGTGAGCCTGGCCGGCCCCACGGACCCGGCGGACGTGCAGGCTCTTCTCGCTGCTGTGGAAGCTGCCGGCTACCGGGCGAGAGCAGTGAGCCAGGTATCGGATCCTGCCGAGGAAGCAGCGTCACGCCGGGCCCGCCGGGCGACCGACCTGCGCCGGCGGCGCACCAAACTGGGGGTCGGCATCGCCGGGAGCGTCGCAGTGCTCATCCTGGCCTACGGGTTCGGTGGCGACGTCTGGTCCCGCTACCTGCAGCTGGCGGTGACGGCACCGGTCTTCATCTGGGTGGGCGCCGACTTCCACCGCGGCGCTCTGGCCAGCCTGCGCCATCGCAGTGCCGACATGGACACCCTCGTCTCGCTCGGATCGAGCGTGGCCTTCGCGTACTCGGCGGTGGCGGTGACCGCGCTCACCGGAGCGGCGACCTACTTCGACGTGGCGGCAGTCATCGTCACCCTGATCTCGGTCGGGAAGTACTTCGAGGTGCTCGCCCGCGGCCGGGCCGGAGCGGCGATCGAAGTGCTCGCGTCGCTGAGCCCCCGGACCGCCCACCTCCTCGCCCGGGCCGGCACCCCCACCGATGCGAGCATCGGGTCCCAGACGCTCGATGTCGCGATCGACACGCTGCACGCCGGGGACCTGGTGCTCGTGCGTCCAGGGGAGGTGCTCCCGACCGACGGCATCGTGATGGAGGGATCGAGCTCGATCGACGAGGCCATGGTGAGCGGTGAGAGCACCCCGGTGCGCAAGACCGGTGGCGACGGGGTCACCGGCGGGACGGTGAACGGGATGTCCCCGCTCACCGTGCGCGTCACGAGAGCCGGGGCCGACTCGACACTGGCGCAGATCATGGCGCTCGTCGAGCGCGCCCAGCTCGAGAAGTCCAACGTCCAGCGCCTGGCGGACCGGGTCTCTTCGGTGTTCGTCCCGGCCATCCTGGTGGCGGCAGTCACGACGTTTGCCGGTTGGCTGACGAGCGGTCACTCGGTCGTCGACGCGTTGATCCCCGCCGTCGCGGTGCTGGTGGTCGCCTGCCCCTGCGCGCTCGGGCTCGCAACGCCCGTAGCGAT
>DAHXOA010000106.1 GCA_027365145.1 Acidimicrobiaceae bacterium
GTCGCCAATCGAGGGGAATGCGGGGATCCCACCGATGCTCCGGTGGCGAGGGTTGACCGGGTAGACCGCACCGGTATAGCCGTGCTGCGCCAGGATCTGGAGCGGACGGCCGGACAGGGTCTCTGGGTCCTCCGACGCGCCGATGACGGCGATCGACGCTGGCGAAAGGAGCGCCCGCAACCTGGCGCCGTCGGTCAACGCTCCGCCGGCGCTGCTCGCCGCCCCGCCGGCGCTATCTGGTCGAGCGCCTGCGTCGGTGTCGCTCACGGGGCAACCAGGCCCGAGGCGACCGCCTCCCACAGTCCGGCCGCTCCTCCGGCCGCCACCTGCCCGCCGAGCACCGACGCCCAGTGCCGGGACGAGCCCCACTCCTGGCGCCACGCCCACAGCCTCCGGGTGGAGAGGTGCAGCCGGTACTCCTGGGTCATCCCCATGGCCCCGTGGACCTGGTGGGCGTGGGCGGCGACGTCCGTGGCACTGCGCCCGGCTGTCACCTTTGCGGCCGCGATCTCCCTGGCCGCCCCCGTGCCGACCTGGGCGTAGCGTCGGGCGGCGACGTCGGCGGCCAGACCGGCGGCCTCGGCTTCCTCCGCCAGGCGCACGAGCCGCTGCCCCACGGCCTGGAAGGCGGCGATGGGCCGGCCGAACTGCCGGCGCTCTCCGGCATAGCCGAGGGTGAGCTGGGTGACGGCCTCCATGGCCCCGGCCATGGCCAGTGCCCGAGCGAGCGCACCGCGCAAGACGAGCTCGGCCGCCGTCCCCTCGGGCACCGGCGCCACCTGGTCGGTCCCGAGGCGGAGGTCGGCGACCTCGAGCGCGTCGCGAGGCTCACCGGCCAGGTTCCGACCCGGGGTGACGTGAGCTCGTGACGGGTCGACCAGCACCACGTGCTCGCGACCGCCACCGTCTGACACCACGCCGACCACGGCAGTCGCCCGGCTCGCCCACGGCACGCGGGCGAGCCGCCCCGAGAGCGTCGAGCCGTCCAAGCGGAGCCAGTCGTCGGTCCGGGGCACGGCCACCGAGAGCGGCCCGGTCGGCAGGGTGAGGCCGGCCCGGTCGAGAAGCCACCCGCCGAGCATCGCCGTCTCGGCCAGCGGCAGCGGGACGGCATGACGACCCGCCGCTACCACCAGGGTGCAGGCATCGGAGAGATCGCCGCCGGAACCACCGGCGGACTCGGGCACCCCGACCGTGGTGAGCCCGGCCGCGGCCAGGGCGTCCCAGAGCTCCGGCGCCCAGCCGGTCACCTCGGCCTCCTGGCACACGTCGGGTCCGCACCGCTCGGAGAGCAGCCGCTCCAGGCTCTCGGCCAGCAGGCCGGTGCCCGAGCCCCCGCTCATCGTCCGCTCCCCAGGCCCCGGGCAGCCACGGACCGCAGGACCTCGGTCGTACCACCCCGGATGGTGTAGGACGGAGCGATCAGGATCGACTGGGCCAGCAGCGATTCGAACAGCGACGGCGATCCCGGGTCGGGGTCCCCCTCCACCAGGGTCTGGAGCACGGCGACCACCTCCTGTTCGAACGTCGTGCCGAGGTCTTTCACCATGGCCGCCTCGACCGCCGGCGCCTCGCCGCGCTGGAGGGCGCGGGCCACCGACAACGACAGCTGGCGGATCGTCCAGAACCGGGCGGCCAGCTCCCCGACGGGGATGGAGCGCTCGGCCGACAGCCCGGGGTGCTCGGCCACGTAGGCCTCGAACACCGGCCACGCCGACAGGAAGCGGTCGGGACCCGAGCGCTCGTAGGAGAGCTCGGAGGTGACCTGCTGCCAGCCCATGCCCACCTCGCCGAGCACCATGTCGTCGGGGACGAAGACGTCCTCCAACACGACCTCGTTGAAGTGATGGGTGCCGTCGAGGAACCGGATCGGGTGGACGGTGAGGCCTGGGGCGGCGAGATCGACGATGAGCTGGGAGAGGCCCTGGTGACGATCCTCGTCCAGGGGGCTCGTCCGGCACAGCACGACGAAGAAGTGGTTGAGGTGAGCCCCGCTCGTCCAGATCTTCGTGCCCGAGACCGACCAGCCCCCCTCCACCTTCGTGGCGGCGGTGCGCACCGCCGCCAGGTCCGAGCCGGCGTCGGGCTCCGACATCCCGATCGAGAAGAAGCACTCGCCGGCGGCTATGGGCGGCAGGAACCGGCGCCGCTGGTCCTCTGTGCCGAACCTGAGCAGGGTGGGGGCGGTCTGCCGGTCTGCCACCCAGTGGGCTCCCACCGGGGCCCCGGCGGCCAGGAGCTCTTCGACCACGATGAACCGGTCGACGGGGCTGCGACCGTGGCCTCCGTACTGGGGCGGCACCGCCATGCCGACCCAACCCCGGGCCGCCAGCTTCCGGGAGAACTCCGGGGAATGGCCGGCGCTCATCCCCAGCCCCGGACGGTAGGTGCCCTTGGGGAGCTCGTCGGCCAGGAAGGCCCGGACCTCCTCGCGGAGTGCCTCCTCCTCGGCGGTGAGGGTGACCGGAGCGAAGCGCACTGCTCAGCGCTCCTGGGCCCGGAGCTGCCGACGGCGCTGCGACCACATCTGGATGCCCCGCTCCATCTCCACCGCCGCCGCCCACGGCACGGCCGGAGGACCGAGCTCGCCGCGGAAGCTTGCCAGCGCGTGGCGGACCAGCTCGGGGTCGCCCGCTGCCCGGGCCGCCAGCTCGAGGGCCCGGGGCTCGACCTCCTCGTCTGCCACCGCCTCCCACGCCAGGCCGAGGCGCACGGCGTCGACCCCCGTCAGCTCCTCGCCGAAGAGGCCCAGAGCCGCCGCCGCCTCCCGTCCCGCCAACCGTCCCGCCAGCGCGAAGAACCCTCCACCGGGATGGATCCCGATGCGCAGGAAGCCGGCCAGTATGCGGGCGTTGGTGGCGACGACGCGGAGGTCGGTGGCCAACGCCAGGTTCAGCCCCGCCCCGACCGCCGCGCCCCGCACGGCCGCGATGGTAGGCACCTTGAGCTGCCCGACCCGGACGAACGCCCCGTAGACCGCCTCGGTCCGGGCGTAGGCTTCCTCGCCGGCAGGGTCGACGTTGACACCCCAGGCGCGGGTGTCGGCCCCCGAGCAGAACGTGCCACCGGCACCGCGCACGACGGCGGCGCCCACCGTCCGGTCGGCGTCGATGGCGTCGCACACCGCGGCGAGCTGGGTGCCCATCTCCGCCGTCAGCCCGTTCTTCACCTCCGGCGAGGAGATCGTGACCGTCGCCACGTGGTCCTCCACCGTCATCGTGACCTCACCCATGACTCCCCCTCATCTGATCGGCTGTCCTCGTCGGATGCCCACGAACCGCCGGGCGCCTGGTGTGCGTTCCGGCGCGACCCGTGCCTCCGAGACACGCTCGCCCGCCAGTGTACGGACCGGGACCCGGCCCCGCAGGCGGGCCTTTGGGCCCGCACGGGACGATCTCCGGCCCGCACGGGAGATCTCCGGGACCGCGCCGTGCTCCCGGTCGTTTCGGATACGCGACATCCGGTATCCTGTGGGCATGACCGGACACTCCGGGGCGGTGCTCCTCCAGGCGAGGAAGGCGGGCAGGCTCACCCAGGCCGAGCTGGCCCGACGGTCTGGCGTGTCCCGCTCGACCATCAGCCTCTACGAGACCGGTGCCCGGGAGCCGGGAGCGGACCTGTTCCTCCGCCTTCTCGGCGCGACGGGAGCGGCGGTCACCGTGGAACCGTTCTCCGAGGAGCAGGTCCGACGGGGCCGGATCTTCTCCGACCTGGTCGCCTTCGCCCACGAGCTGCCCCACCGGTGGCCCGGTGACCGCATCGGGTTCCCGGCCGCGGTCTGGCATCGGCAGTGAGCCAGGTCCCGGCCGCCCTCGGATCGGATGTCGGGGACAAGCTGCTCGCCATCCATCGCGCGCTGGACGTCGCCGCCATCCCCCACGCCTTCGGCGGGGCCATCGCGCTCGCCTACGCGGTCGCCGACCCGAGGGCCACCAACGACATCGATCTCAACATCGCCGTCTCGGTGGACGATGCCGGCCGCGTGGTCGCCGCCCTCCCCGACGGCATCGCTGCACGCCCGGACGTGCTCGACACGATCAGGAAGGACGGTCAGGACCGTCTCCGCTGGGGCGACGTTCCCGTCGACCTGTTCTTTCCCCAGCACGAGTTCCACGCCACCGTCCAGGAACGGGCCCGCAACCAGCCGTTCCGGAACGTCACGATCCCCGTCATCACCGCCACCGACCTCACCGTGTTCAAGACCCTCTTCGACCGGACGAAGGACTGGGCGGACATCGAGTCGATGCTCCAGGCGGGGGCGGTCGACGTGCCCGAGGCCCGCCGGTGGGTCGAGGTCATCCTGGGCGCCGACCATCCCGGCGCCATCCGGCTCGCGGGGCTGACCGAGGAGGTCCGCGCCCAACCGGGCGACGAGCCCGGCATGGACCCGACGGTGTGGACGCGGATCGGCCGTCAGGCGTCTCCGGATCAGGTGCCCTCCCCGACCGGTCGGTGAACGGGTCGGGAGAGAACCGGCGGGTGTCCGCCGTGGCAGCTCACGCCACGAAGACCGGGGTGATGGCAGGGATCTCCCGCTCGGGCTTCCGCGCCCACCCGGTCCGGTGGCACATATCGTCCCCAGCCCGGCGATGCGCCACGGTCGGGCTCTGTCGTGACAGAACGCTCACCCCGTCCTCGGTGACACACCAATCGCCGGCTAGCTAACTTAGCTAGAGCAAAGGCATACGGGTAAACATGCACGACGCCAAGACGAACCTGTCCCGGCTGGTGGCCGCCGTCGAGTCCGGGGAGACCGACGAGGTCGAGATCGCCCGGGCCGGTCACGTCGTGGCCCGCATCGTGCCACCGCGGGCACGCTCGCCCCGGCGTCCGGGCCGGTGGGCGGGGCGGGTACGCGTCGGCGAAGACTTCGACGCCTCCGGAGCAACCCGTCGCCGGTCGTCCATCTTGAGTATGTTCCCAGGTGGCGGCCGATTTGGGTGGCTGCAGGAGGCGGTTTCGGGGCAGACCGCACCGTAGGGGATTGCGTTCTGTGTAGAAATCTGTACAGTTAGGGCATGACCCGTACGGCCACATCCCAATTGTCTCTCTCCGTGACTGACGCTTCCTCGCGAGGCGTGGCAGCTCTTGTGCGTGAGGCTGAGCAGGGCAGGGACATCCTGGTGGAGCGCCGGCACCGTCCCGTGGCAGTGGTGATCGGCGTTGGTCGGCTCGAGGTTCTGAGGGAGGCCCAGCGGGACCTTCGTGACATTGGCCTCGTCTTGGCGCGAGCCGCCACCGACAGCGGCAATCGCACCGGACTTGATGACGTGATCGCCGGACTCGGATTCGACCGGGCGGAGTTGGAAGCTGAACTCGAAGAAGACCTGGCCGCAGGGCGCCCATGAGTCATCCTCCCCCGGCGGGAGGGACGTCGGAACCCTCCTCTCGTCGCAGGGGAGGTCGACACCCCGATGCAAGCCAGGCGGACGTTCGCCTCACGGATCCTGCCGTCGAAGATCTGAATCGCCTTGCCCGGACCAACACTGAGGCATTGCGGTGGGCCGTCAAGAAGCTGCTCCTGCTCCACCGTGACCCGGAGGCCGGTGTGCCCTTGCACAAGGAACTTGCAGGTTGGCGCAAGCTGGTTGTCGGAGATCGTGATTGGCGGGTGATCTGGCGGGTGACGTTCGACGGCTCTGGCAACACGATCATTGACATCGCAGAAGTCTGGGCGGTCGGAGCTCGCAGCAACGGTGAGGTCTACGACGAAATGCGTTCGAGGGTGGCATCACTGCCCCAGAATCCCGCAACCATCCCTCTGCGAGACCTCGTCAACCGCTTCGAGAAGGTGATCGGCGAGCTTGAGATTCCTGACCTCCCGGTCATCGAACCCATTCCCGATTGGCTGCGGGAAAGACTTTGTGCAATCCACGTCACAGAAGCTCAGATCGACGCGATGACCCCGCAAGAAGCGCTGGCACTTCTAGAAAAGTACTGGTCTCGTCCGCACTGACGGCCTGCTCGACGTGTCGTCCGCCATGACCACCAGGACGATGCCGGTGGCAACATTTCACGCGACTTCACATTACGAGCACCCGCTCGTCGTCCCGCAGCTGCCACAGACGTAGCACGAGCCCGACCGCTGCATGACGTTCCCGCACTGGTAGCAGTAGGGAGCGTCCCGCTGCTCGGCGCGGGCCAGTGGCTGAGCCGCGGGGGCCCGGCTCCCGGCGGCAGTCGCTCCTGTCGGAGACTGCCCACCCGGCGCCCGGGAAGCTCCCGGGTCCGGGTCCCCGGTACGACTAGGACTGCCAGCGCGACCGGGGCTGCCGGCGGCACCCCCGCCGATCGGACCGCCGGCGCTGCCGGCGTCCCCGGAGATGTCCTCGTCCTGCATCCCGTGGGACTCCGTCGCCAGCTCCTCCACACCGGGCAGGGTCGGCTGCATCCGCTCCGAGGTCGACAGCACGCCGAGCTCAGAGCGCTCCTCCACCGTGAGGTAGTCCAGAGCCAGCCGCCGGAAGATGTAGTCCACGAGGCTGGTGGCGATGCGCAGGTCGGGATCGTCGGTGATCCCTGCGGGCTCGAAGCGTAGGTTCGTGTACTTCCGGACGTAGGTGGCCAGGGGCACACCGTGCTGGAGCCCCAGGCTGACCGCGATCGAGAACGCGTCCATGATCCCGGCCAGGGTCGACCCCTGCTTGGAGACCTTCATGAACACCTCGCCGGGCCGGCCGTCCTCGTACTCGCCGACCGTCACGTAGCCCTCGCAGTCGGCCACCCGGAACTTGAAGGTCGACGACGTCCGGCGGCGAGGCAGGCGCTCCCGCACCGCCCCTACCACGAGCGGGTGCTCGCCCCGCCGGCGCTCGTGCTCCAGGGCCTCCTCCAGCCGGGCGATGGTGGCCGCCGACTCGGCGTCCGAAGCGGCGGAAGCGGCGGGGGCGGAGCCCGTCGACACGCCCGCTGGCCCGGAGGTGTCCTCCTTCTTCGTGGTGGAGAGGGGCTGGCCCACCTTGCAGTTGTCGCGGTAGACGGCGATCGCCTTGATCCCCAGCCTCCAGGCGTCGATGTGGAGCTGGGCCACGTCCTCCACGCTCACGTCCTCGGGCAGGTTGACCGTCTTGGAGATGGCGCCGGAGATGAACGGCTGGACAGCGCCCATCATCCGGACGTGCCCGAGGTAGTGGATGGTGTTGTCGCCCATCGAGCAGGCGAAGACCCCCAGGTGGTCGGGGAAAAGGTGGGGAGCGCCAACGATGGTCTTGTGCTCGTCGACGTAGGCGACGATGTCCTCCACCTGCTCGGGTCCGTAGCCGAGCCGGGCCAGCGCCCTCGGGACCGTCTGGTTGACGATCGACATCGTCCCCCCGCCGACCAGCTTCTTCGTCTTCACCAGGCCGAGGTCGGGCTCGACGCCGGTCGTGTCGCAGTCCATGAGGAGGCCGATCGTGCCGGTGGGCGCCAGCACCGACGCCTGGGCGTTGCGAACGCCGTGGCGCTCCCCGAGCTCGACGGCGGCGTCCCACGCCTCCTGGGCGGCCGAGAGAAGGTCGGTGGGCACCAGCTCCTCGTCGATCGCCGCCACGGCGTCGCGGTGCATGCGCAGCACGTTCGTCATCGGCTCCACGTTCTCGTGGTACCCGGCGAAGGGCCCCATGCGGGACGCGATCCGCGCGGACGTGGCATAGGCGTACCCCGTCATGAGGGCGGTGATCGCCGCCGCCCACGCCCGGCCGGCGTCGGAGTCGTACGCCATGCCCTCGGCCATCAACAGGGCGCCGAGGTTGGCATAGCCGATGCCGAGCTGGCGGAAGCGCCTGGAGTTCTCGGCGATCTTCTCGGTGGGGTAGTCCGCGTTCCCGACGATGATCTCCTGGGCGGTGAAGACCACCTCGACGGCGGAGCGGAACCCGGCGACGTCGAAGCTGTCGTCGTCGTTCACGTAGTGCATGAGGTTCAAGCTGGCCAGATTGCACGCCGAGTTGTCGATGTGCATGTACTCGCTGCACGGGTTGGAGCCGTTGATGCGGCCCGTGTTGGACGCGGTGTGCCACCGGTTGATCGTGGTGTCGAACTGCATCCCGGGATCGGCGCACTCCCACGCTGCCTGGGCGATCTGGTGGAACAGCTCACGGGCGGGAACCCGGCGGATCTCCTCGCCGGTGCGGGACAACAGGGGCCACTCCTTCCCGGCGAGGACCGCCTCCATGAACTCGTCGGTGACCCGCACCGAGTTGTTGGCGTTCTGGTACTGGAGGCTGATCGAGTCCTTCCCGTCGAGGTCCATGTCGAAGCCGGCGTCGCGCAGCACCCGCGCCTTGCGCTCCTCGGTGGCCTTGCACCAGATGAAGTCCTCGATGTCGGGGTGGTCGACGTCGAGGATGACCATCTTCGCCGCCCGGCGCGTCTTTCCCCCCGACTTGATCGTGCCGGCGGAGGCATCTGCTCCCCGCATGAAGCTGACCGGACCCGACGCCGTCCCGCCGCCCTTCAGCAGCTCCACCGACGAGCGGATCCTCGACAGGTTCACGCCGGCACCCGATCCGCCCTTGAAGATGGTCCCCTCTTCCCGGTACCAGTTGAGGATGGAGTCCATGGAGTCCTCGACGGCAAGGATGAAGCACGCCGATCCCTGCTGGGGAACGCCAGCCACACCGATGTTGAACCACACCGGGGAGTTGAACGCCGCCTTCTGGTGGATGATGAGGTACTTCAGCTCGGCCGCGAACGTGTCGGCCTCCTCGTCGTCGCTGAAGTAGCCGTCCTTCACCCCCCACGCCGTGATGGTGTCCACCACCCGGTCGGCGACCTGACGGAGCGACCACTCCCGCTCGTCGGTTCCCGGGGTGCCCCGGAAGTACTTCTGGGCCAGGATGTTCGTGGCGTTCAGGCTCCACGAAGCCGGCACCTCCACACCGAGCTGCTCGAACGCGACGCTCCCGTCCCGGTAGTTGGTGATACGGGCATCCCGCTGCTCCCAGCGCACGGTGTCGTAGGGATGTACTCCCGGGGTGGTGAAGTGCCTGCGGATGCCGATACCGGTCCTCTGCGGGGCGATGGCCATGTGGGTCCCTCTCTTCGTGCTTCGTGTGACGGGTCTTCGTGTGACTGCTGGTGCGGTGCGCTTCGTCGTGCGGGTATCGCCGGCGGGGTCGGTCTCATGTGACTGGGGGCAGTGGCTGGTGACCACTCCGGACTTCGCCGGCGGACCGGGCTCACCCGGTGTCCCACCGTACGCCCAAACGGGGGGTGGAGCTGCGCTACCCACCACAACATGTAGTGGCTACAAGCGGCCGGACCTCCCCCTAGACGCAAGATAGTGGGTTCATTACAGCAGCGTAGTTACACTCCTGTCAACGACCACTACGACAGAACGGCCCCGATCCCCGGGCATCCTCCCTGGTCGGACGGCGTTCGCGAAGAATTGCAAAAAAACACCCCCCGCATGCACCCCGTGGCGGGCCGAGACCCTCGCTAACCTTCCCCCATGCCCAGCCGCCGACCCGTCGTCGTGGCCATCGATGCAGGCACCACCGGCGTGCGCGCCCTGGTGGTGACCGCCGACGGCGCCGTCGCCGACACCGCCTACCGGGAGTTGACCCAGCACTTCCCTGGGCCCGGCTGGGTCGAGCACGACCCGAACGAGATCTGGGGGGCCGTCGTCGCCACCCTGGGGGAAGTGGTCGCCCGTCTCGATCCTGGCTCCGTCGCCGTCCGGGCCGTCGGGCTCACGAACCAGCGGGAAACGGTCGTGGCGTGGAACCGGTCCACCGGCCAACCTGCCTACCGGGCCATCGTCTGGCAGGATCGTCGGACGGCAGGTCGGTGTCGCGAGCTGGAGGACGCCGGGCACCTCCCTCTGGTGCGGGAGCGCACCGGCCTGGTTCTCGACCCCTACTTCTCGGCGTCGAAGATGCGGTGGCTCCTCACCGACGGCGGGGTCGAGCCGGACCCGAACCTGGCGCTGGGCACGGTCGACTCGTGGATCCTCTGGAACCTGACCGGCGGAGCCACGGGTGGTGGCCTCTTCGCCACCGACACGACCAACGCCTCGCGCACGATGCTCTTCGACATCGTCGTCCGCCGGTGGTCCGACGAGCTGTGCGACCTGTTCTCGGTCCCCCGCCGGTCACTCCCCGACGTGCACCCGTCCTGCGGGCGGTTCGGACGGATGGACCCGGGGATCTTCGGAACGGCCTCCCCCCTCTCGGGCGTGCCGGTGAGCGGGGTGGCCGGCGACCAGCACGCGGCGCTGTTCGGGCAGGCCTGCTTCGACGCCGGCATGGCAAAGGTGACGTACGGCACCGGGAGCTTCGTGCTCGCCAACGCCGGAGGAACCTGTCCGCCGCCGGTCGACGGGTTGGTGACCACCATCGGATGGGACCTGGGAACCGAAGGGGCGACCGCCATCGGAGTCGGCAAAGGAGGAGCTGAACCGACCGCCGGCGGCCGTTCTCCGGTGGCCTACGCCCTCGAAGGGTCGGTGTTCACGTCGGGGGCTGCCATCCAGTGGCTCCGCGACGGGCTGGGGATCATCGGGTCCGCCGCCGAGTTGGAGCCGCTGGCCCGATCGGTGGACAGCAGCGAGGGGGTCGTCGTCGTCCCCGCCTTCACTGGACTCGGCAGCCCCCATTTCGACCCGTGGGCCCGCGGCACCATTGTCGGGCTGAGTAGAGGCAGCGGACGGGCCCACCTGGCCCGCGCCGTCGTCGAAGCCATGGGCTTCCAGGTCCGGGACGTCCTCGCCGCAATGGAAGGCGCAGGTGGGGTGCCGGTGACGGCGCTCCGGGCCGACGGCGGTGCATCGGCGATGACCCTCCTGCTCCAGTTCCAGGCCGACCAGACCCGCCTGCCGGTGTCCCGGCCGGCTGACGTCGAGACCACCGCCATCGGGGTCGCCATGTTGGCCGGCCTGGCCGAGGGCGTCTGGGGATCGCTCGACGCGCTCTCCAACCTCTGGCACGAGGACGTCACCTGTGAGCCGGCCTGCCCCGCCGGGGAGGCTGACCTACTCCACCGACGGTGGCTCGACGCCCTGGAGCGTGCCAGGAGCAGGCCCGGGGAGCGCTGAGGGAGGCGGTCGGCGAGGTCGGCGAGGGGAAGGGTTCACCAGCCCCCGCGGGCGCCCTCAGACCAGCGAGCCCCGGGCCGACAGCTCACGCCAGCGCCGGTCGGCGAGGTCGGCCATCCGGGCCACCCACTGCTCCTCGCGCTCCCGGAAGGCGAGCCCATCCCTGACCACCACCAGGTCGCCACCGGCGCCGGGCAGCGGGACCACCATCGGGGCCCTCCCGACTGGAACACCGAGCCCATCCAACGCAACGGCCTGCTCTGGCCCCGTCGAGCCCATCCTCCGCACGCCGTCGGCACCCAGTGCCCGGCGGACGTGCTCAGAGAGGCACTCCAGGACCGCTGCCGGCGTAGGCTGGGAGAGGAGCTCGGACACGGCGGCGATCGTCTCTGCGTGCCGGTCCGGGATCGGACCGTCGAGCGACCGGAGCGCCTCCACGACCACCCCGTCGACCTCGACGATCTCTGCACACAGGAGGCCGAGGAGGTCGTCTGCGGGCAACCGGACACCGAGCTCGTCGACCACCAGCCGATCCGAGCGCTCCAAGATGTCGATCGACACGACGTCCCCGCCGACCGCACCGATCCGGCTCGCCACGGCACCCAGCGCACCGGGCCGATCGGGTAGCTGCACGCGGACCAGATAGTTCCCCACCCGTCTCAGGCTAGGCCTTCAGTGTGAACGGGGCGTTGCAGAAAGATGACGGGACGGGTCGTCCCCATCTGATCGTGCCCCCGGGGTCGTGTCGTCGGGAGGAGTGGCGCGTTTCGCGTACTCATCGACGCACTCCTGTCCCGAGAGCGACGCGATCGCCGCCATGACTCGGTCGGTGAACGCCCGCAACGCTTCTGGCTCGCCCTTCCCCCGCAGCTCTGCCGTGAGGTCTCCGGTCGACACGGGCGGACCGAACCGGATGGTCACGGCGTGGAACGGGCGCATGAGGCGGCGACCCGGAGGCTGGATCCGCCTGGTGCCCACGAGACCCACCGGGATGACGGGAACGTCGCACCCGAAGGCCAGCCGGGCCACGCCGGTGTGGCCGCGGTGGAGTCGATGGTCGGGAGATCGCGTGCCCTCCGGGTAGATACCGAGCAGACCCCCCGACGCGAGTACCTCGGTGGCGGTGTCGAGTGCGCGCTTCGATGCGTCTCCGCCTCCCCGGTGCATGGGGATCTGCCCGGCGGCGCGGAAGAACCACGAGGTTCGCCAGGCGTCGAAGTACTCGGACTTGGCCACGTAGGTCACCCTCCGAGACAGCACGAGGGGAATGAAGAACGAGTCGCAGAACGACTGGTGGTTGGCGGCGAGCACCGCAGGACCCTGTGCCGGCACGTGCTCACGACCCTCCACCCTGACCCGCCACAGGAGGTAGAAGACGGGAGAGAGCAGGACTTTCATCATCCAGTAGGCCACGCCGCAACGGTACCGCCGCCACCCACGCCGTGCACTGCGTCGGTACCGGTGGTCCGGCCCGGTCGGACCGTGTCCCCGCACCGTGGTCCGGCACGCTGGCCCGGTGCCACGACCATCGAGGTGGTCTGGGTGGGGTTGCGGGTAGCGTCGTTGCCACGATGGCTCGCAAGCTCACGGCGAAGGGGACGAAACGACGCTCGGAGCTCCTCGACTACGCGGCCCGGACATTCGCCCGCGATGGGTATCACACCACGTCGGTGGCGTCCATCGTCGAGGGACTCCAGGTGGGCAAAGGAGTCTTCTACTGGTACTTCGACTCGAAGGACGAGCTGTTCATCCACATCCTTGCCGAGGCCCAGCGCGAGCTCCGCCTCACCCAGCGTGACGCCATCGCCGGCGAGCACGACCCCGTCCGGCGGATCGAGCAGGGAATCCGGGGCTCGATGCGGTGGCTGAGCGAGCACCGGCACCTCTTCGTCCTCACCGAGTTCGCCCGGACCGAGGAGCGCTTCGCCCCATTGGTCCGGGCCGGCGAGCGCCAGGCGGTCGAGGATGCGCTTCCCCACGTGGCCGCGGGTATCACCGCCGGCCTGCTCCGCCGCGAAGATCCCGAGGTCATGACGGCGGCGATCATCGGGGTCACCTCGCACCTGGCCCGGGTGCTCGTCCTCGAACAGGGCCGGGATCCCGACCGGGTGGCGCAGGCCGCCATCTCGTTCTGCCGGGACGGCATCATGCGCGCCGCGGAGGGCCACGCCGCCGTGCTGGCCGGTCGCACCGCCGACTGACGGTCGGCCCTGACGGTCGGCCCTGACAGTCAGGGGGGAGGACCGGGCCGGGCGACCGGGCTCAGGGGGTCAGGCGGGTGAGCACTCGCCGGAGGTTGCGAACACCCTGTCCGATGCGCTGCTCGTTCTCGATGAGCGCGAACCGGACGTGTCCGTCGCCCCCGGGGCCGAACCCGACTCCGGGGGAGGTGGCGACGTCGGCCTCACGGACGAGGAACTTCGCGAACTCGAGCGACCCCATCTCCCGGTAGGGCTCGGGGATGGGCGCCCACACGAACATCGTCCCTCGCGGCGGTGTGATGTCCCATCCGATCCGCTGCAGGCCACCGCAGAGCGCGTCCCGGCGAGCCTGGTAGCACTCGTTGATGACCTTCGGGTAGTCGGGACTCTCGTTCATGGCCACGATGGCGGCGATCTGGATGGGCTGGAACGTGCCGTAGTCGAGGTAGCTCTTGAGCTTCGTCAGGGCCTGGACGATCTCGGCGTTCCCCACCATGAAGCCGACCCGCCAGCCGGCCATCGAGAACGACTTCGTGAGCGTGTAGAGCTCGACCGCGACCTCCTTCGCCCCCGGCACCTGGAGGATTGACGGCGGGGCGTACCCGTCGAAGCCGATGTCCGCGTACGCGAAGTCGTGCACGAGCACGATGTCGTGATCGCGGGCGAACGCCACGATGCGGGTCATCCACTCCAGGTCGACGCACTCGGTGGTGGGGTTGTGCGGAAAGGACAGGACGATGACCCGGGGCTTCGGCCAGGCGGACTCCCAGGCCTCCATGAGGTTCTCGAAGAAGGCCTCCCCGGGGCTGGCCTGGTCGGCTTCCCCGGGACCGTCCAACCGGACGTGACGGACGTCTGCCCCGGCGAAGAGCGGTGCGTAGATGTGGATGGGGTACGACGGGGACGGCACGAGCGCGGTGTCACCCGGGGCCACGAGCACCCACATCAGGTGGGAAAGGCCTTCCTTGGCCCCGATCGTGGTCACCACCTCCAGGTCCGGGTCGATGGCCACCCCGAACTTCCGGAGGTAGAGGTCGGCGATGGCCTGCCGAATCTTCGGGATGCCCCGGCTGGCCGAGTACCGGTGGTTGCGCGGGTTCCGCGCCGCCTCGGCCAGCTTCTCCACCGCGATGTCGGGCGAGGGCAGGTCCGGGTTCCCGAAACCGAGGTCGATCACGTCGCGGCCCTCTCTCCGGGCTGCCGCCTTCAGGTCGTTGATGGTGGCGAAGACGTACGGGGGTAGTCCGTTGATCCGGCGAAACTCCATCGGGGGAGCCTAGCGCTGGCCGTCTGCCACTCCGTGTACGGACCGCACGGACCGCCGATCCGTGGGGCCCGTCGGTGGGCCCTCCGATCTGCTCAACTGGTCCCCCCCCAGCTGTTCGCGCACCGCGGCCACCGTGTCGAGCGAGCGAGGCCACGCACAGACGGCCCAGGTGGCGCCGGCCCCCCGCACGGCCTCCAGGCAGGCAGTGGCTGCCCGGGGCTCGTCTGGTACCGAGCCCGCCCAGGTCACCTCGACGCCGGACGCCGCCAGCTCGGCGAGCTCTGTCGGAGCACCGTCCCATAGGTTGACGGCACAGCCGACCGTGCGGGCCAGTTCGTTCGTGGCCGGAGATCCGCCTCCCACCCACACGGGGATCCCGCGCTCTGTCAGCACGGTGGCCACCCGGACCAGGTGCTCACGCCGGGTGCGGGCCGGATCGAAGGGGATCCCAAACGCCTCGTTCTCCGCTCGGCTCAAGTGGTCCCCGGTGCCCAACCCGGTGAGGAAACGGCCGGCGCTGATCCTGTCCAGGCTGACGACCGATGAGACGAGCACGTCGTCGGGCAGGAGCCCGATGCGGGCGACCAGCGTGCCCAGGTGGATCACCGACGTGGCGGCTGCGAGCGCGCCGAGGAGCGGGAGGGAGGACAACGCCGGGCGACCCGGCTGGCCCATCGGCCATAGATGGTCGAAGCAGAAGATCCCGTCCAGCCCGAGCGCCTCCGCCCGGACGGCACCGGCGATGGCGGCGTCGGCGCCGGCTTCGAACTGCGGGACCGTGACGCCGACCTTCACGGGCGTGCCGCGTCGGTCACCGCCGGTCACGGCCCCGGCACACACTCACGGTGCGGCTTCCACCCGCGCCTTCAGGTCCCGCAGCGCAATCGACATGATCCGGCTCTGGGCGCGCATCTTGATGAAACCGGGCAGCGGGACTTTCATCTCGACGTCGAGGTGGTACGTCACCTCGGTCCCGCCGTCGACCGGCTCGAACACGTAGCGGCCATCTAGCTTCGCCGTGATGTCGCCCCTCGTCTGGACCCATGAGAGCACGCCCGGCGCCTCGCGGTAGTCGTAGGCGAGGGTGTAGCTGGTGCTCCGACCGAACGCCGCCGCCCTGAAGGTGACCGCGGCGGGACGGCCCTGGTCGTCCCGCTCCTCGACCGTGACCTCCTTGATGTCGGCAGCCCACTCGGGATAGGCGTCGATGTCGCTGCTGACCGCGAAGCACTGCTCCGGGGTCGCAGCTACGACCAACCGCTCAGTGGCTTGTTCCGCCACGATCAGCCCTCCTCCATCATTGGTGTGTGCACTCGCATGTCCTCGGTCCTCGACTGCCGTCTTCCCGACACCGCCACTCCGACGCGACGGCTCAGCCTGTCACGTCCGCGAGCGCGTCGCCCAGCCTACGGGCGAGCACGTCGTAATCGAAGGATGCCTCCGCCCTGCGACGCGACACCGTCCCCAGCCGCTCCCGTAGCGCATCGTCCTCCAGCAACCGCCTGATCGCCTCCGTGACCGCTCCGATGTCGCCAGGGTGACGCACCACGATACCCGTCTCGCCGTCGACAACCGCCTCCCCGGCTCCGCCGGACCGACCGGCCACCTGAGGCACACCGGCGGCGGCAGCCTCGAGGAAGACGATGCCGAAGCCTTCCTGCTCCAGGCCGAGCCACCGATTGCGACACGCCATGACGAAGACGTCGGCCGCGCCGACGAGGCGGGGGAGCTCGTCGTCGGAGACGGCGCCGAGCAGTCGGGTGGGCGACGACTTCTCCGCGATACGGGACTCGATGCGCTCGGTGTCTCTCCCCCGCCCGGCGATGACGACGGTGAGCTCCGGGAAGGCGGGTTGCAGCCAGGACCCGGCGTCCACGAGCACGTCCATCCCCTTCCGGGGAACGAGTCGGCTTACGCTCACCACCAACGGTCCGTGCGCAGGAAGGCCCAGGTCCCGGCGGGCCTCGGCCCGCTCCCAGGCCGACAGCGGCCGGAACCGCTCCAGGTCCACGCCCGGGGGTATCTGGACGACCGGGGGCATGCCCCGTCGCCTCGCCGCCCGGCGGGCTTCCGCGGCCGGGTAACCGCCGGCCGAGATCACGACCGAGCTGTGTCTGAGCACGTGGGCGAGCAGCTCCCTGGTGACCGGGAGGCGTCCTGGAACCGTGACCTCGGCACCGTGGAGGATCACCCCGTAGGGCAGGCCGAGGGAGGGGCCGACGAGACCGAGCGGGAAGGCGGGATCCAAGAGGACGAGGTCGGCGTCGACACGGCGCGCTGCCTCCCGGATCCGCCGAGCCAGGCCAGGCCCGGGAACCAGCATGCCCGACGTGGTCCGCTCGATGCGCACCCCCCGTCCCGCCTGGACCCGGTCGAACTCCCGGTGGCCCGGATCGGACGCGGCGGTGAGGACGGCAAACGACGCCGGGTCGAGCCGGCGCCACAGCTCCCAGAGATAGGCCTGGATACCCCCGACCTTCGGCGGGAAGTCGTTGGTGACGAGCAGGTGGGTCACGCACCGCTCCGGCACAGATCGTCGCGGCCGAGCTTCCTCGCCGCCCAGGCGGCGTGGTCGACGATCATCGGATCGGCGCTGGCCAGCGCGTCGGCGAGGGCCGCCACGGTCGCCGGGTCGGCGCCGTCTCCCACGTTGCCCAGTACCACCAGCGCGTTCCTCCTGAGGTACCGCGGCTCCCGGCCGGCAATATACCAACGGCCGTAGTGCTCCAGGATCTCGCCATCCGAGGCGGCGAGGAGGGCGAGCACCGGGACAGAGGAGCTGTCCGTCGGGCGTAGTTCGGAGGGCACGGCGGGATGGTCGGCGGGCCGGATAGATGGTGGTCCTCCGGCCGATCGCCACCGTCGCCGGGCGACCCCCCGGTTCACCGGGCAGCACTCCTGGCAGTCGTCGCAGCCGTAGATCCTGTCACCGACCGCGTCCCGGAGCGCGATCGGGATCGGCCCGGGCGCCTGGAGCACCCACGCCAGGCACCGCCGGGCGTCGACGACGCCGGGCGCGACGATCGCCCCGGTCGGGCAGGCAACAAGACAGGTCGTACACCGACCACACCCGCTCCCGTGGTCCCGGCGGGATGGAGCGGGAGGCAGCGGAGCGTCGGTCACCACGGCACCGAGCACGCACCAGGAGCCCATCCGTGGGAGGAGCACCATGGCGTTCTTCCCGATCCATCCGATCCCGGCTCGGTGAGCGGCGGCCCGGTCCACCAGGGCGTTGTCGTCGCACACCACCCTCGCGTGCCACCCCTCGGAGCGGAGCCGGGAGGCAACCGGGCCGAGCGCGTCGCGGAGCCGTGCGTAGTGGTCGCTCCTGGCGTACCTGGCGATGCGGGCGTTCGGTCCAGGTGATCCCGAACGCGGATCACCGTCATCCCGGTAGTCCCACGCCCCCACGACCAGCGAGCGGGCGCCGGGAACGATCCGGGCGGGGTCGGTGGAGCGATCCGGGTTCCGGTAGGTGAACTCCATGCCCCCGTGGAGCCCGGCCCGCTTGCGCTCCACGAGATGTCGCCGGGTCTCTCCCATGACCGAGGCATCGGCGATACCCACCGCCGCCAGACCTGCCCGGTAGCCGAGGTCGATCACGGTCTCCGCCAGCGTCGCCGTCGGGTCGGCCGGGTCGGCGAGGGAGCTGGTCGTTGGGCCGGAGATGCACGCTGCCGTCGTCGTGGGCTCAGCCATGGGCACAGCTCATCGTTGCACGGTGACCGTGGTCGTCGAGATCACTCGCTCCTCCGCCGGGGACACCACCCGCCCTCGAGCCCAACGCGCCGGGCGGGGCCGGACACCGTCGACGTTCCCGTCAGCCTGCGTCCCGGTCCGCCAGGTGGTGCCGGACGCCGGGAACGAGGCCGGCGCGCCCGAGCATCCGGACCACCCGCTCCTCTTCGACGTCCAGGATCACGGCATCCTCGGGGTTGCGATCGAGGATGAAGGTCACCACGCACTCGTCGCATACCGACGTGTGCCGGTGGGCACAGACGGTGCAGTCGATGGTGCTCGCGGCCGACTGCGGATCCGTCGGCACGACACGATCAGCCTGGAAGAGCTGCTGATCGACGGCGGCAGGTTGCTGCCCGCTCACAGCGTGCAGGTACGGGTCAGCGACATGCCCGTTGGGGTTCGGGAAGGTGATCGGTCGGATCGTGACGGACATGGCTATGCCTCCTCGGTTGGTTCGACACGCGTCGTGACGGGGGCAGTGTCGCCGGAGGGTGTGACACGATGGCGCGGGAGCGACGGGCAACGGCCCGAGCGGTTCGCAACGGCGCCGATCGGTCGACTCGCCCCCCGAGGCAGGGTCGCCAGTGCCGTCTCGCCTCCCGAGTGCGGTCGGCCGCCATGGCGAAGTGCCCGCGATCCTCCGGACACGACCGCCACCTACGCCGAGCTCGGCACACGCGGCATCCACATCCGCTGGGCACCGGACAGCGCGATCTTCCACCAGAAGACGATCACGGTAGACGATCGGACCTCCGCCGTCATGACCCGCGACCATGCACCTGCTTCTCCGGGAGGTTGCCTTTCCCGGGCAGAACCAGCACTGACAGCCTTGCTTGACGCCGCTCTGGCCGTAGGGCGGCGGCGGCGGAGAAGTGGACTGCGCCCGGCGCTCAGTACCCGGCGGTCGGGTCGACCGCGCCGACCAGGTCCTGCCCGGCAACGAACCGGGCGACGTTCTCCCGCACCCGGGCGGCGAGGAGCGGTTGGGTCATCTCCAGGGTGTCGGCCGTGTGGGGCGTGACGATGCAGTTCTCCCTCCCCCACAGCGGGTGGCCGTCGGGGAGAGGCTCGGGATCGGTGACGTCGAGCGCCGCGCCGGCGATCGTGCCGGACGCCAACGCCTCCACCAGCGCATCGGTCTGGACATGCCGGCCACGAGCCACGTTCACCAGCCATGCCGTGGGCTCCATCGCCGCCAGCTCGGCCGGTCCGATGATCCCCGTCGTGGCGGGGCTCAGCGCCAGGGCCAGGAAGACCACTGCCGCTCCGGGAAGGGCGGAGTGGAGCTCTGCGGTCGGCAGCGTGCGGTACGCCCCCGGGACCGGCTCGGATGTCCGCCGGACCACCGTGACCTCGGCGCGAAAGGGCGCCAGGAGGTCGATCAGGGCCCGGGTGATCCCTCCCCCGCCGAGAATGGTCACCGGACGGTCGAACAGGCTCGTCCCCGCCGCCTCTCCCCACGAGCGGGCCCCGATCCGCCGCGGGAGCATCCGCAACCCGGCCAGGGCCAGGGCCAGCGCGTGCTCGGCCACCGGCTCGGCGTAAGCCCCCTTGGCGCACGTCCACACCCGGGAGTCGTCGAACACGTCGTGGCCCACGACGTTCTCGACCCCGGCGAAGGGGAGCTGCACCCACCGGATGCCGGGCGCCGCCCGCAGCGCGGCAGCGAGGCCGCCGATGTCTCTGGGGTCCAGCCACACCAGCCCGTCGGGCGCCTCGTCCGCGGCCACGACCTCACCCCCGCCGTCGGCGACGGCGGCGGTGAAGCGCCGGGACGGGCGGGGACCGACGGCGATACGGGCAGGACTCATGGCCTGCACGTTAGCGACGCCCGGCGGTGGGAGCGGGCTCGGTCAACACTCCTCGGATCGGCGTGTCGTGCGAGGCGCTCCGACAGCGTGACGCCGCCATGTGGTCCAATGGGGCACGCCGACCGGGCCTACCGGCCGGGAACTCGTCAGGGGCCGTCAGGGTTCGACGACGGCCGACAGAGCATGGGGAGGGTGACGACGTGATCGTGCCGTTCAACGTGAGGGACTTCCTGGATCGGGCAGCCATCGCCTATCCGGACCGCGTCGCCGTCGTCGACGAGCCGGACCAGCCCGCCGAGAGCTGGGGATCGCTCACGTTCGCCCAGATGGCTGCCCGCGCCCGGGCGCAGGCGGCCGGCCTCGACGCTCTCGGCATTCCGGTGGGGGCGCGGGTGGCCGTCGTCTCCCACAACGCCGCCCGGCTCCTCACTGCCTTCAGCGGGGTATGCGGATGGGGCCGGGTGCTCGTCCCCATCAACTTCCGCTTGGCACCGGCCGAGGTCGCCTACATCGTCGAGCACTCCGGGGCGTCGGTCCTCCTCGTCGATCCCGAGCTGGACGACACCCTGGCCGATGTCACCGCCGAGCACCGCTTCGTCATCGGTGCGGCGTCGGACGACACCCTGTACCGAGAGGGCCGGGAACCCGAGCCGTGGGCCACCGACGAGGACGCCATGGCCACCATCAACTACACGTCGGGCACGACCGCGCGGCCGAAGGGAGTCCAGCTCACCCACCGCAACTGCTGGGTGAACGCCACGCTCCTCGGGTGGCACTCCGGCGTCACCGATCGCGACGTCTACCTCCACACCCTGCCGATGTTCCACGCCAACGGCTGGGGCATGCCGTGGGCCACCATCGGCATGGGCTGCAACCAGATCGTCCTCCGGAAGGTCGACGGGGCCGAGATCCTCCGCCGGATCGAGCGCCACGGGGTCACCCTGGCCTGCGCCGCCCCGGCCGTCCTCAACGCCGTGCTCGACGCGCTGCCCGACTGGTCCGGCACGGTGCCGGGTCGGGACCGGATGCGGATCGTCGTCGCCGGAGCCCCGCCTCCCAGCCGCACCATCGAGCGGGTCACGTCCGACCTCGGGTGGGAGTTCATCCAGATCTACGGGCTCACGGAGACCTCCCCACTCGTGACCGTCAACCGGCAGCGGGCCGAGTGGGACGACCTTCCCGCCACCGAGCGGGCCCGCCACCTCATGCGGGCCGGGGTGCCCTCGATCGGGACCGAGGTCGCCGTCGACGGTAACGGGGAGGTGCTGGTCCGGAGCAACACCGTGCTCCAGGGGTACTACCAGCAGCCCGACGCCACCGAGGCGGCCCTGGCCGGTGGGTGGTTCCACACCGGGGACGGCGGCGTCATCGACGACGAGCACCACCTCCAGATCCTCGACCGGAAGAAGGACGTGATCATCTCGGGCGGCGAGAACGTCTCGTCCATCGAGGTCGAAGACGCCATCTTCTCCCTGGAAGGCGTGGCGGAGGTGGCCGTGATCGGCGTCCCCGACGAGACCTGGGGCGAGATGGTCACCGCGCTGGTCGTCCCGACCCCGGGTGCGTCACTCACAGAGACCCAGGTGATCGACCACTGCCGCCGCGCGCTCGCCGGGTTCAAGTGCCCGAAGAAGGTCGAGCTCCGGGAGTCGCTCCCCCGCACCGCCACGGGAAAGCTCCAGAAGTTCAAGCTCCGCGAGCCCTACTGGCAGGGGCACGACCGCCAGGTCAACTGACCCCACCCCTTCCCGAAGAGGGCACCCGGCGCGGCGGGCCGGGAACCACGCGGGCG
>DAHXOA010000111.1 GCA_027365145.1 Acidimicrobiaceae bacterium
GAACCGCCCCAACCAGGGGAACCAGAACCGCCAGGGTGCCGGGACCGACGTCGATGCCGGCAACCGCCGGAACAACCGTCGCCGGAACCGTAACCGTGAGCGGCAGCCCGGCGGGGAGCGCGAGCTCCAGGGCGGCGGGACCCAGGAGCAGCAGTACCAGGGCGAGCTCATCCCGGTGCGGGGGCTCTTCGACCTCCGCGACGAAGGCTACGGCTTCCTACGGTGCGACGGCTACCTCCCGTCGGCGAAGGACGTCTACGTCTCGATCAGCCAGGCCCGCCGGTTCGCGCTCCGGAAGGGCGACCACGTCGAGGGTGCGTGCCGTCCGGCGGGCAGCACGGAGAAGTTCCCGGCCCTGCTCCGGATCGACTCGATCTCCGGCCTCGACCCTGAGCAGGCCCGTAACCGGCCGCGCTTCGAAGACCTCACCCCCTTGTTCCCCGACGACCGCCTCCACCTGGAGATGCCGGGTGAGAAGGAGAACATGACGGCCAGGATCGTCGATCTCCTCTCTCCGATCGGGAAGGGACAGCGCGGGCTCATCGTCTCCCCTCCGAAGGCGGGGAAGACGACGGTGATGAAGCACATCGCCCACTCCATCGAGGCGAACAACCCCGACGTCCACCTCATGGTGCTGCTCGTCGACGAGCGTCCCGAAGAGGTCACCGACATGCGCCGCTCGGTGAAGGGGGAGGTGGTGGCGTCCACGTTCGACCGACCGTCCGACGAGCACACGACGGTGGCGGAGCTCGCCATCGAGCGGGCGAAGCGTCTGGTGGAGCTGGGTCGGGACGTCGTCATCATCCTGGACGGCATCACCAGGCTGGCCCGGGCCTACAACCTGGCCCATCCGGCCACGGGGCGGATCATGTCCGGTGGTGTCGACTCGGGTGCGCTCTACCCGCCGAAGAAGTTCTTCGGCGCCGCCCGCAACATCGAAGAGGGGGGATCGCTCACGATCCTGGCCACGGCGCTGGTCGAGACCGGCTCGAAGATGGACGAGGTCATCTTCGAGGAGTTCAAGGGCACGGGCAACATGGAGCTCCGGCTGGACCGGCGCCTGGCCGAGCGGCGCCTCTACCCGTCGATCGACGTGAACGCCAGCTCGACGAGGCACGAGGAGCTCCTCTTCGACCGCTCCCAGCTCCAGCAGGTCTGGAAGCTCCGCCGGGTCCTCAACGCCCTGGCCAACGAGGGCAGCGCCGCCGCCGGTCTCGAGCTCCTCATGGACAAGATCCGCACGACGGCCAGCAACGACGAGTTCCTGGCCGAGATCGCCAAGGGTCCGGCCACGCCCTGATCCGACCGCCGGCACGTGCCGGTATGATCGGCCCGCTACGGATCGGCCGCCACCCGGCGCCGATCCGTCGTTACCACTGGAGAGAGCCATGCAGACCGATATCCATCCCGACTACGTCGAGGCGACCGTGCGTTGCTCGTGCGGGAACACCTTCACCACCCGGTCGACGAAGCCCGAGATCCACCTCGAGCTGTGCAACGAGTGCCATCCCTTCTTCACCGGGAAGCAGAAGCTGGTCGACTCGGGAGGCCGCGTCGAGCGGTTCCAGCGTCGCTACGGGAAAACGGCGGCCCGGAAGTCGTCCTGAGTGGTGCGCCGGGCCCGGCGGGCGCCGGGGTACCGGCGGTGCGCCGGTACCCTTGACCCGTGCTGCCGGACCGCCTAGCCGACCTCGAGCGCGAGTACGACGCGGTCGTCGCCGAGCTGGAGGACCCGTCCACGGCGGCAGATCCTCGACGGCTGCGGGATCTCTCCCGGCGCCATCACCAGCTCGAGCAGGTCGTGGTGGTCTGGCGCGGCCTCCAGGAAGCCGAGGCCGACCTCGACGCCGCCCGGGAGATGCTCGCCGATGCCTCGGGGGCCGAGCGGGACCTGGCCCGCTCGGAGGTGGCCCAGGCTCAGAGCGACGTGGACCGCCTGGAAGAAGAGCTGCGGGTTCGGCTCCTGCCCCGCGATCCGAACGACGGGCGCAACGTCATCATGGAGATCAGGGGAGCCGAAGGCGGGGAGGAGGCGAACCTGTTCGCCAAGGACCTCTTCGAGATGTACCAGCGCTACGCCGCCCAACGGGGTTGGAGGACAGAGGTCCTGGCGTCGAGCCCCTCGGAGCGTGACGGGCTGAACGAGGTCACCTTCGTCGTGAAGGGCTCCGACGCCTGGCAGCGTCTCGAGCACGAAGGCGGGCCCCACCGGGTCCAGCGGGTGCCGGTGACCGAGTCCCAGGGGCGGATCCACACGTCTTCCGCGGCGGTGACCGTCCTTCCCGAGGCCGAGGAGGTGGACGTGTCGATCGACCCCTCCGATCTGAAGATCGACGTCTACCGTTCGACCGGGCCCGGTGGGCAGTCGGTCAACACGACGGACTCCGCGGTGCGTATCACCCACCTGCCCACGGGCATCGTCGTGGCCATGCAGGACGAGAAGAGCCAGATCCAGAATCGGGCCAAAGCGATGGTCGTGCTCCGGTCGCGCCTGTTGAAGGCCGAGCAGGATGCGCAAGCCGCCGACCTGTCGGCCCGGCGCCGGAGCCAGGTCGGCGGGGGCGGGCGGGCGGAGAAGATCCGCACCTACAACTTCAAGGAGAACCGGGTGACCGATCACCGGGTCAAGCTCACCGTCCACAAGCTCGACCGGATCCTCCTCGGCGACCTGGACGAGCTGGTCGACGCCCTGGTGGCCGACAAGCGGGCCCGCCAGCTCGAAGAAGGATGAGCTCCCCGACCGGCGAGGCCGGACCGTGGTCTCGGCACGACGTGGTGGCCCGGGTGACGGCCGTGCTCGGATCGGCGCAGGAGGCCCGGTGGCTGGTGGACCACGTGGAGGCGGCGATCCCGTCGGCCGGTGGTGCGACGGTCGACTCCCGCGTCCGCTGCGACCTGCTGGCGGCGCTGGTCGCCCGTCGTCAGGCGGGCGAACCCCTGCAGTACGTTCTCGGGCACTGGTCGTTTCGCTCCATCGAGCTCGGTCTCGATCGCCGCGTGCTCATCCCGCGCCCGGAGACCGAGCAGGTCGTCGAGGTGGCGCTGCGGGCGTTGGGGGTATTGGGGGTATCGGGGGTATCGGGGTCGCTCCGCCGTGTTGGCTTGGCGGAGCCCAGCGGCCAGGCTCCACCTACCGGCGCTTCGGGGACCGGTCGTCAGGGCAGGACGGTCGCGGTCGACCTGGGGACAGGGTCGGGGGCGATCGCCCTCTCCATCGCCGTGGAGGCGGGCTCCGAGCTGTCCGACCTGACGGTCTGGGCCACCGACCTGTCGGCCGGGGCGCTCGGGGTGGCCCGGGCCAACCGGGAGGCGCTCATCGACGCTGCGGGTGCGACTCTGCCAGGGTCGATCGGCGAGGCGCCGGGCCCGGGCCGGGCAGCTCACCCTGGCGCCCTGTGGGGACGTGACCAGGAGCGGCAGCGCGGGGAGCCCTTTTCGCCCGGGGCGGTCCGGGCCCTCCGCTCGCTCCAGTTTGCCCATGGCTCCTGGTTCGACCCGCTGCCGGCATCGCTGCGAGGTGCCGTCACCCTTGTCGTCGCCAATCCCCCCTACGTGTCGCGGACGGACTACCCCCGACTCGACCCCGGCGTGCGGGAGTGGGAGCCCGAGCTCGCCCTGGTGGCGGGGACGGGAACCGGAGGGGTGGGCGGGACGGCGGAGATCGAGACCGTCGTGCGCCAGGCGCCGACCTGGCTCGCCCCAGGAGGCACGCTGGTGGTCGAGATCGACCCGGTCCAGGCCTATGGCGCCATCGACCTGGCCCGCCGGGTGGGCTTCAGCGCGGTGCGGACCGAGCGGGACCTGGCCGGGCGCAACCGGATGCTCGTGGCCGTCCGATGAGCGCACCGGAGGTGGTGGAGGCGACCGATCCGTTCATGCTCGACCGTGCCGCCCGCGCCCTTCGGGACGGCCGGGTGGTGGGGATTCCCACGGACACGGTCTACGGTCTGGCCGCCGATCCGTTCTCGACGGCGGCCGTGCAGGCGGTGTTCGACATCAAGCACCGGCCCGCGGAGGTGGCACTCCCGGTGCTCGTCGCCGGCTGGGACCAGGTCGAGTCTCTGGCAGGGGGCCTTCCCGTTGCGGCGCGGCGGTTGGCGGAGCGGTACTGGCCCGGTGCCCTGACGGCCGTCGTGCCCCGGAGACGGGGGTTCGTCGCCGATCTGGGTGGACCAGCCGCAGCCCGACACACCATCGGGATCAGGTGGCCCGACCACCCGGTCGTGGCGGCTCTGTGTCGCGCCGTCGGTCCCCTCGCTGTGACCAGCGCCAACCGACACGGTGCGCCACCGCTCACCTCTGCTGCCGGCGTTGCCGCCGCGTTCGGTCGGCCCGTCGCGACCGGACCAGGCACCGTTGACGGCCCCTCCGGGCTCCCGGGCAGTGCCGGCGGCGGCACGGGACCGGCACTCGTGCTCGACGGCGGGATCTGCGACGGCGTGCCCTCGACCGTGGTCGAGTGCCTCGGGTCCGACGTGCGGTGCCTCCGGACCGGGGCGATCGGCTGGGAGTCGGTCAGCTGGACCGCAGCTGACCCTGGCGGGCACCCCACCTGAACCACGACCGGCGCGGTCCAGAGCGCGGCCCCTGGGCCGTGTCGGTGTCCAACTCGGGCAACTCTGCGGCGATGGTGGCCAGCACTTCGCCGATGGACGGGTTGACCAGGTTCTGGGAACCGATGGCGACGGTGGGAACCGTTTCGTCGCCGCCGGTCACGGAGCGGACGAACGCGGCACCGGCGGGATCCTGCCAGATGTCGATCTCGGTGCAGGGCACGTGGTGTGCCCGCATCCGCCTCCGGAGCAGGGCGCAGAACGGGCATCCCGGTCTCCAGTACAGCCGGATCGGCTCGAGCCCGACTCCGGCAGGGTCGACCGGGCCGGTCGGGCTCGGCTGCGGGTCGGACTCGGAGGGTCGTGGGGTCGCCGGGCCGTGAAGCTCCTCTGCCGGAGGTGGAGTGGGTGGTCTAAGAGGCACGCACGGTCCAACCCCGGAGTGCGCCGCTTGCTTCCGCATCGAGGCCCGCCGGTGTCGCTCCGCTCCGGCGGCGGAGATGGAGGAGCACGCGGGCGGGTTGACGTGCCGGGCTCTGCCGGGGGACACTGGTCCACGATGAACCACGGGCATCCCGGTCGCGGCGCGGTATCGATTATCGGTTAGACGCGCGCCCACCCGGCATGCGTCTTTCGACCGTCCACCTGGTGGGCGGTTTTTCAATTCCCGACGCGTGTGGGTCCGGTGTCCTGAGCACGGGCCCGTCGGGCCGACCGCCACGGGGAAGGGTGCCCGGCGGATGGGGGATGCGGCGAGGAGAGCAGTACGGATGCATGAGACGAAGGAGAGGCACGGAGCGTGACGACATACCGGGTTGGGCTCATCGGAGGGGACGGGATCGGGCCCGAGGTGGTGGCCGAGGCGCTGAAGGTGGTGGCCGCGGCCGGAGTGGCGTTGGACACGGTCGACTACGACCTGGGCGCCGATCGGTACCTGCGGACGGGCGACGTGCTGCCCGACACGGTGCTCGACGAGCTGCGGGGGCTGGATGCCGTGCTCCTCGGTGCGGTCGGCCCACCGGTGGGCTCGACGGCCGTTCCTTCCGGGGTGCTCGAGCGTGGGCTCCTGCTCCGACTCCGCTTCGAGCTCGATCTCTACGTGAACCTCCGACCTTTCCTGGGGGTTCCCGGCTCGCTCGCCCCCGGCTGCGACTTCGTGGTGATCCGGGAGAACACCGAGGGCACCTACGCCGGTGAGGGAGGCTTCCTCCGGAAGGACACTCCCTTCGAGGTGGCGACCCAGGGATCTGTCAACACCCGGCACGGGGTGGAGCGGTGCGTACGCTTCGCCTTCGAGCTCGCGTCCCGGCGATCCGCGCACCGTCTCACCCTCGTTCACAAGACGAACGTCCTCACCTTTGCCGGCGACCTCTGGCAACGGACCCTCGACGCGGTCGCACCGGAGTTCCCCGCCGTGTCGGTCGACTACAACCATGTGGACGCCGCCTGCATCTACCTGGTCGAGCAGCCGGGCCGCTACGACGTCGTCGTCACCGACAACCTGTTCGGCGACATTCTCACCGACCTGGCCGGTGCCGTCACCGGTGGGATCGGGTACGCGGCCTCGGCCAATCTGAACCCGGCGAGGACCGGGCCATCGCTGTTCGAACCGGTCCACGGGGCCGCGCACGATATCGCCGGCACGGGGAAGGCCAACCCGGCCGCCGCCATCCGGTCGGCGGGCCTCATGCTGGACCACCTGGGGGAGACCGCCGCCGCCGATCGGGTGACCAAGGCCGTCACCGACTTCGTCCTGTCCGGACCCGATCCGGACCTCTCGACCGCCGCCGTCGGCGACGCCATCGCAGAAAGGCTCTGAGCCATGCCCCTGACCCCTACCGAGAAGATCTGGATGGACGGCGAGCTCGTCGACTGGGCGGATGCGACCGTCCACGTGCTCACCCACACGTTGCACTATGGATCGGGGGTGTTCGAGGGGATCCGGGCGTACCCGACGTCGGCCGGCCTGGCGATCTTCCGGCTCCGTGACCACATCGAGCGCCTGTTCGCGTCGGCGAAGGTGTTCATGATCGACGTGCCCTTCACGGTCGAGGAGCTGATCGACGCGAGCCGGGAGCTGGTCCGGGTCAACCAGCTCGCCGACGGCTGCTACCTCCGTCCCATCGTCTACCTGGGGTACGGCGAGATGGGCCTGAACCCGCTTCCGTGCTCGGTGAACGTGGCCATCGCCGCCTGGCCGTGGGGGACGTACCTTGGAGAGGAGGGGGTCGAGCAGGGGGTGTCGATGAAGGTCAGCTCCTGGCGGCGTCCCGACCCCAACTCGGTGCCTACCGCGGCGAAGGGTACCGGGATGTACGTGAACTCCTCCCTGGCGAAAGTGGAAGCGCTGAAGGCCGGCTACGACGAGGCGATCCTGCTCGCCCCTGACGGGAACGTGAGCGAGTGCACGGGGGAGAACATCTTCGTCGTCCGGGGTGGGCGACTCATCACGCCGCCGTCCTCCGATTCGGGGGCCCTGGAGGGCATCACCCAGAAGTCGGTGGAGACCATCGCCCGCGACCTCGGCTACGACACCGTCTACGAGCAGATCATCCGCACCGACCTCTACACCGCCGACGAGGCGTTCCTCACCGGCACGGCGGCGGAGGTGGTGCCCATCCGATCGGTGGACGACCGTCCGGTGGGCACCGGGAAGCCCGGGCCGATCACCCGGCAGATCCAGCAGACCTACTTCGCCACTGTGCGGGGGGAGGTCGACCGGTACAAGGACTGGTTGGACCATGTCGACTGAGTCCGCTCCGGGAGGAGGAGGGCGGGTCGGTCCCGTGCCGTCCCCCGCGCAGCGCGTTCCGACGGCCGGGCAGCGGGCTCACGCCCGGCTCCACCTGAGTGGCGTGCCCCACGGCCACGGTCCCGGGGCGGGAGGGCGCTGCCACGGTCCCGGGGGGCACGACTTCGAGCTTCCCGATCTGCCCGATGCGGTCGACATCTTCGACACCGTGCTGCGCGACGGATCCCAGCAGGAGGGCCTGTCGCTGACCGTCGACGACAAGCTGCGCGTGGCCGAGCAGCTCGACCACCTGGGCGTGACCTTCATCGAGGGGGGCTGGCCCGGGGCCAACCCGAAGGACGCGGAGTTCTTCGCCCGGGCTCCGCTGGAGCTCCGGCTCGGCACGGCCACACTGGTGGCGTTCGGGTCGACCCGCCGGGCCGGCGTCCGGCCGGAGGACGACGAAACCCTCCGCCATCTGGTCGAAGCCGGCACCCCGGCCGTGTGCATTGTCGCCAAGGCATCGGAGACCCACGTGGTCGACGCGCTCCGGACGACGCTGGACGAGGCGGTCGCCATGGTGGCTGACTCGGTCGACTTTCTCCGCCGCCACGACCTCCGGGTTTTTCTCGACGCCGAGCACTTCTTCGACGGCGTCAAGGCGAACCCGGAGTTCTCCTACCGCATCCTCCAGGCGGCCGAGGAGGCCGGCGCCGAGACGCTGGTCCTGTGCGACACGAACGGGGGGACCCTGCCCCACGAGGCACGTGCGATCACGGCGGGCGTGCTCGGGCGGTTCCAGACCCAGGTGGGCGTCCATTTCCACAACGACAGTGGTTGTGCCGTGGCGAACTCGCTTGCCGCCGTCTCGGTGGGGGCGACCCACGTCCAGGGGTGCGTGAACGGCTACGGCGAGCGGGCCGGGAACGCCGACCTGTGTGCCACCATCCCGAACCTGGCCCTGAAGCTGGACGTGGCGACCATCGCCCCCGAGCGCTTGGAGCGGCTGACGCCGGTGGCCCACCACATCGCCGAACTGGTCAACCTGGCTCCGAACCCCCAGCAGCCCTACGTGGGCGCGTCGGTGTTCGCCCACAAGGCCGGTCTCCACACCAGCGCCATTGCTCGCCGATCCGACGCCTACGAGCACATCACCCCGTCGCTGGTCGGCAACGGCACCCGCTTCGTCGTCTCCGAGATGGCGGGCCGGTCGACGCTCGCCCTCAAGGCCGAGGAGCTCGGGCTGGAGCTGGACTCGTCCGCTATGACCTCCGTGCTCGACTCGCTCAAGCGCCTGGAGCACGAGGGCTACCACTTCGAGGTGGCCGACGGATCCCTGGAGCTCCTGCTCCGCCGGTCCACGGGGTGGGAACAGACCTACTTCGACCTGGAGTCTTACCGGGTGATCTCCGACCACACCGGTGCCCGCTCCACAGAGGCCACCGTCAAGCTCTTCGTGGGTGGGGAGCGGGTGGTCGCCGTCGCCGAGGGGAACGGTCCGGTGCACGCGCTCGACGGCGCGCTGCGCCGGGCCATCGGTTCGCGCTTCGACGCCCTGGCCGGCATGCACCTCGTCGACTATCGGGTGCGGGTGCTCGACACGGCGAAGGGGACGGCATCGGTGACCCGGGTCCTCATCGACACGACCGACGGCGACCGCACGTGGACGACCATCGGGGTGTCGGAGAACATCATCGAGGCGTCGTGGCAGGCCCTCGCCGACGCCATCGTCTACGGTCTGGTGCGCAGCGGGGTCACGTCGGCGCTGTGAACCGCCGACCGGCCGGTTGCCACAGCCGTCGATCCAGGACCACGACCGGGCCTGGCGGTTCCCACCCGGGCGCCGGCATCCCGGCCCGTAAGCGCACGACCCAGGGGAGCACATGACCCAGCCCAGCTTCGTCCCGATCATCGAGTCCGACCAGGTACGCGGGGCATACCGCTTGCGCGTCCCTTCGATCTGGACGCAGTCCCGCCCGTCGGAGCTCCGGGGTCCTGGCCGGCCCCCGGGTCGGTCGTTTGGCAGTCCCGGGCCCGACCAGGGGTACGCGCTCACCCTGGCCCGGAGGTTCGAAGATCGCCTGGTGCTCGCCGAAGGCGAGGGTGCCGAGGACGCCATCGCCGGTGCCGCCGCGGTGGCCTCGCGGCGGGCGGGCC
>DAHXOA010000121.1 GCA_027365145.1 Acidimicrobiaceae bacterium
GCCGCCCTGTTCTCGAGCTTCATCGCCACCCAGCTCATCGTGACCGACTTCTTCCACCAGTCGGCCGGCACCTATAGCTACTACTTCCACCTCTTCCTCCCGCCGATCGACGTGTTCGACTCGTTTATCAAGGCCATGGTCTTCGCCGTCACCGTCGCCTTCATCCACTGCTACTACGGCTACCGCGCCACGGGCGGACCGGCCGGCGTCGGCGTCTCGGCCGGACGGGCCATCCGGATCTCGATCATCGTGATCGTCCTCCTCAACTTCCTCATGTCGACGATCATGTTCGGCGGGCCCGGATCCACGGCGAGGTTGGTCGGATGAGCGCGTCCCCCGCCCGCACCGTCGGCCGACTGGCGTTCCGCTCCGGGATCCTCCTCCTGGCCGTCGTCGTCGTGGTCGCCGGCGTCGAACTGGCCGTCCGGGCGTCGGACGGCGCCTACGACGGCAGCTACCCACTTGTCGGCGTGTTCAACTCGGCGGGCCAGGGGCTGCACCCGGGATCGAGCGTCGACTTCCGCGGTGTGCAGGTCGGCCAGGTCGGGCAGATCGAGCTCTCCGGCCGGCGCGTGCGGATCGTCCTACGCATCGACCACGGGTTCCGCGTGCCCACCGCCACGACCGCCACCATCGAGCCGGAGAACCTGTTCGGCGCCGAGGACGTGGCCTTCACCTCCCCGCACCGGACGGGCCCGTGGATGCCGGCGGGAGCGACGATCGCACGCACCGATGTCTCCAGCCAGCTCGACGACCTGTTCGCCGCCGCCGACCCGCTGCTCTCCACCATCGACACGTCGGCGCTGTCCTCCTCCATCTCCGAGCTGGACCAGGCGACGGTCGGGCAGGCACCTGCCATTCGATCGAGCATCCAGGAGAGCGGGAAGCTGGCGATCCTGCTCTCCTGGACCATCGGGGCGCAGCTGACCGCCCTCGACTCCCTGACGTCGCTGTCGGCGGTGCTCGCTCCCGAGGGCCCGACGCTGAACTCCCTCGCGGCGAAGACGAATGCCGGCCTCCCGGCGATCAACCGGTCCCAAGCCGCCTACCAGCGCCTCTTGGAGTCGCTGACCCCGCTGTCGGAGAACCTGGCCCAGTTCCTCAGCCAGTACCGGCCGGACATCGGCACCCTCCTCGATACCGGCGCCAACGTCACCCGGGTGCTCCTGGCCAACCAGCAGAACATCGAGAGCTTCATCAAGGGCGCCTACGAGTACGTCTCGGACATCGCCCACGTGCCATCCGCACAGACGCTTCCCGACGGGTCCCACTTCGCCTACTTCCAGATCTTCGTCGACTTCAGCGACGTCAACGCCCTGGTCTGCAACCTGATCGCCCCGGCCGCTCCGGACATGGCGTTCCTCGAACCACTCCAGCAGGCGCTCGACTACAGCGGCAGCCCGTTCAACTGCTCGAGCGAGGAGACCAGGTTCGACGCGCTGGACAAGGGATCCTCGCCCTCGACTCCCCCGGCGACGACCACCGCAGCGCCTGCCGTGCCGGCGACGACCACCGCAGCGCCTGCCGTGCCGGCGACGACCGCACCGGCGGCATCGGCGGCATCGGCACCGAGCGCGATCTCCCGGGCGGCGGAGAACGCGGCAGGAAGCCTGTACCAGTCCATCGGGCAGCCCGAGGCGCAGTCGGGCCAGTCGCTCCAAGGTCTCGTGACGATGCTGCTCGGAGGCTCGTGATGCGCCCCTGGTCGCGACGGTCCCGGGCATCGCGGGAGCCACGGGTAAAGCGGAAGAGCCCGGCGCGTACCCGCCGCGCTGCGATCTCCTTCGGCGTGTTCGTCGTCGTCTCGCTCGTACTGCTCGCCGGGCTCACCCAGCGGATCGGGAACCTGACCTTCTTCGCCCACCAGACGACCTACCACGCCGACATGGCCGACGTGACCGGTCTCATCTCCTCCGACCCGGTGAAGATCGCCGGCGTCACCGTCGGCCAGGTCACCGGGATCGGCGTGCAGCACGGCCACGCCGTCGTGACGTTCGCCGTCAACGACGACGTCCACTTCCGCACGAGCACCGAGACCGGTCTCCACGCCCAGAACGTGCTGGGCCAGGAGTTCCTCTACCTGTACCCGGGGACGACAGGAAAGCTCCTTCCCCCCGGAGGCGTGCTGCCACTGGACCACAGCCTCACCACGGCCGGGGTCGGTGCGCTACTGAACGCGCTGGGCCCGTTCCTCTCCGCCATCAACCCGAAACAGGCCAACACCCTGGTGGAGAGCGTCGACGCCGCCCTCCAGGGCAACGAGCTCCAGGTCAACTCGCTCATCGACAACGCCGCCACCGTCTCTTCCACCGTGGGGTCGCTGGACACCCAGGTCGGTGCCGTCATCGACGACCTGGACCAGGTGCTCACCGCCCTGGCCAAGCGCAGTGGGGACGTCGGCACTCTCCTCGACAACCTCCAGACCGTCTCCCAATCGCTCGCCAGCCGGAACTCGGTGCTCGACAGCGTCGTGACGAACCTGTCGAAGGTGACCGGCGAGCTCGCCGATCTGGTCCAGACCAACCAGGGCAACCTGACGACCACCATCGGCGACCTCAACTCGGTGACGAACGCCGTGCAGCACAACGAGCAGCAGCTCTCCTCAGGCCTGTCGACGCTGGGAGCCGGGCTCGCCCCGTACACCGAGGTGTCGTCCTACGGTCAGTTCTTCCAGATCAAGACCGTCTACCTGTGCCTGGCCGGCGAGACGACCTGCACCTACGACGAGCCCGGCGCGACGCCGGCAGGCTCGTTGCCCGGTGGCCTCGTCGCCCCGGACCCGTTCTCGTCCGCCACGACCTCCTCGGGCGGAGGGACCGGGAGCGCACCGTCGCAGACGCCGGGTTCCGTCCTCCGGATGGTCGCCGGGGACGGGGGTGGGCAATGAGGTCGTTCACCGAAGCGAGCCCGAGGGTCATCGGAGTGATCGTCGCCGCGTTGACCGTCGCCGGGATCGCCGCCGTCCTCCTGGTGAACCGCGGGATGTTCGAGTCCACCTACCCGCTCCACGCCCGCTTCGCCGACGCCGCCGGCGTGGATCCGGGGACACCGGTGATGCTGGCTGGCGTCGACGTGGGGTCCGTCGGGACGGTGCGGCTCGCCGGCAACGGGGTAGACACGGTCCTGGACGTCAACGACGGCGTCGAGCTCCCGGCACGCACGTCGGCGGCGATCAGCGTGGAGACCGTCCTCGGCAACCTCGACGTGACGCTCCAACCGCTCGGCGGATGGAGCCACCCGCTCGGCCCGGGCGCCACCATCTCCCAGACCTCGGTGCCCACCGAGCTCTACCAGGTCCAGAACGAGGCCGGCGGCCTGCTCTCGCGCACCGACGCCGGTGCGCTGAACCAGCTGATCACCTCCCTTGCCACCATCACACAGGGAAAGCAGCACCAGGTGGCCGAGATCGTGAACGGGCTGAACGGCTTCACCGGCGTGATCGACCAGCGACGAAGCCAGGTGAGCCAGCTCATCAACGCCGCGAACACGCTCTCGTCCACCGTGGCCCAACGGGACCAGGCGCTGGCGTCCACCGTCACCAACCTCTCGCAGGTGGTCCAGGGGTTGGCGGAGCGCAGCACCGACCTCGGGTCGCTCATCGACAACACCCAGCGGGCCGCCGCCCAGCTCTCCACCCTGATCGGGACCAACCAGCCCCAGCTCAGCCAGCTCGTCAACCACCTGGACTCCGTGCTGGCGGTGCTCTCCAACCACCAGCTCGACCTGGCCGAAGGGATCTCGTCGGCCACCTCGGCCGTGACCGGCTTCGCCTCCATCGGATCGTCCGGCTCCACTCCCAACCCGTCGTGGGCGAACGTGTACACGAACCTGCTCACGACCTCAGGAGCGCTCGACGTGCTCGGCGCGTGCGGCACACTCGACCAGGTCCTGAACGAAGCCCTCGGACCCGACCCCCTCCCGTGCGACCAGCAGACGGGACCACCCGTCACATCGACGTCGTCCTCACCGGGAGGATCCTCCCCGTCAACGTCGTCTTCGTCGTCCTCCCCGTCCTCGGCGGGCGGGAACGCCGGGCAGGCGTCGGCAGCGCACTCTGATGCCTCCGGATCGAACGCCGCCGCACCGAGCTCGTCGGCGACGTCAGCGGGTACGTCCCCCGGGAACGGCTCTTCGGCCGACACCACCCCGACGGGCTCGTCGCTCGGTGGGCTCATGCAGTCGCTCCTGGGAGGTGGGACGTGACCATGCGTCGTCTGTTCACAGCGGTCACCACGCTGGTGGTCCTGGCCCTGGTGGCCGGGGTGCTCGTCGTGACGCTCCGCTCCCCGGGCACCTACGTCGTGCGCGCCAGGTTCACCAGCGCCGACGGGCTCTTCGCCGGGAACACGGTCGAATCGCTCGGCGTGCCGGTCGGCACTGTGCAGGCCGTCGAGAACACCGGCAACACCGTGCTCGTGACCATGGTGATCCAAGCCGGCCACCCACTTCCCCGGGGCGCCTCGGCTTCCCTGGTGTCGCCCCAGCTGCTCGGCGAGCCGTCGGTGGAGCTCACCCCCGGCTATGCCGGTGGGCCAGCCCTGGCTACCGGTGCGACGATCCCCCTCTCCCGGACCTCGGTTCCCGTATCCACCGACCAGTTGTTGAAGGACCTCCAGTCGTTCTTGTCCCAGATCAACCCACACCAGACCGGCAGCCTGGTCACCAACCTGGCGGAGGATCTGAACGGAGAAGGAGCCGGTCTCCACACGCTCCTCGGCAACGCTGCCGGGACACTCCAGCTCCTGGCGGCCAAGGGTGACGATCTGGGCCAGCTCGACGGCACCCTGGCCCAGATCACCGGCACGCTCCGGTCCCAGACGAGCCTCATCACCACCCTGATCGACAACTACGACACCGTCTCGGGCGTGGTGGCGTCCCACAGCACGCAGCTCGGCCAGGCGGTGACCGACCTGGCCGCCGCCAGCACGCAGCTCTCGGACCTCGTCACACCGAACCTCACACCGATCGAGTCGGACGTGGCCGGGATCACGCGGGTGGGGAGGACCGTCTCCCGGAACCTCTCGTCTATCGACCAGCTGCTCTCGTCGGCGGTCCTGCTCTTCGCCGCCGCGGAGCGCGCCTTCGAACCGAAGGACGACTGGATCAATCTCAACAACCAGCTGGCACCCGGCCTCACGGCAGCCGACGTGGCCGGCCTGCTGCGCGACCAGCTGGCCGGCATCTGCAGGCGGATCGCCGCCAACCACTCCGCCGGCCTGCCGGCGAGCGAGCTCTCGACCCTGGAGACGTGCGGCAACCCGTCGTCGGGCTTCTTCGATCCGCTCCTCGGGCTGATCCCGGAGATCACCAACGCCCTGACCAGTGGACCGGGCGGCGGACCGTCGCCCGCCGCCCTGGAAACGATGTTCAGCCACGGCCTGGCGATGATCCCGGGAATCTCCAACCTGAAGCTCCCGTCGGCTGGATCCCCGAGCACGACGACGGCGCCGACCACGGCCTCGGCCTCCCCGCCTGCCTCGGCGCCTGCTTCCTCATCCACCCCGGCCCCGTCGCTCACGGCACCCGCCGCGTCGCAGCTCCCACCGATGCCGTCCACCTCGTCGGGGTCGGGCACCACGTCCTCGGGCGGTGTCGGTGGGCTCCTGAGCGGACTCCTGGGAGGTCTCTGACGTGAGACGCCTCTGGTCGGTCACGAAGGGGTCCCGGAGCCGGGCGGTGCTCGGCGCGCTGCTCGTCACGGTGGCGTGCACCACGACGGCGTGCTCCGTTCCCTTCACCACCCCCGCGTCGGTGACCGCATCCGCGGTCTTCTCCGACGTCGGCGGTCTGGTCAGCGGTGCCCCGGTGGAGCTCGGCGACCTCCCGGTCGGCCGGGTCACCTCCATCACGCTCGACGGCACCTCCGCTCGGGTCCGGTTCATCGTCAACCGGTCGGCGAGGGTCCCGGCCGACCTCACGGCACAGCTCCGGCGGACCACCATTCTCGGCCAGCAGTACATCGAGCTCGCCGTCGACCGTGGCAGTCCCGGGCAACCGCTGCTCGCCAACGGCGCGACGATCGCCCGTACCGAGGTCGTTCCGGGGCTGACCCAGCTCCTCTCGTCCGGTGCCGCCGTCTTCGGCGCCGTCAACAGCACCGATCTGGCGCAACTGGTTGCCACCGGAGCCCAGGGCCTCGGCGGGCAAGGCGCCAAGCTCCGAGCCCTGCTCGACAACTTCGGCACGGTCATCAAGGGTTACGCCGGGCAGACCGGACAGATCTCTGCACTGGTCGGGAACGTGCACCGGCTCACAGCCTCGCTGGCTCCGTCCTCGGGACAAGATGCGCAGGCCGTCTCGACCCTGGCGACGACGACAACCGTCCTCGCCGACCAGTCGGCCCGGTTCGAGAACCTCCTCCAGGCGCTCGACGACCTGTCCGTCCAGGGCCGGAGCATCCTCCAGACCTACGTCAGCCAGATCGACGCCAACCTCACCGGCCTGGCCTCGACCGCCCAGGCGCTGGACGCCAGTGAGCACAACCTGGCCGGCCTCGTCGATGCCCTTCCGGGCAACAACGCCGCCCTGCCATCGATCACGTCGGGGAACGAGCTCCAGGTCCTGGCCGACCTCGTCGTCTGCGGCCTCCCGCTCGGTGGCGCCAACGCCTCCCAACCCGCGCTCTCCTGCGGAGGGGCCGGATGATCACCCGACGCGTCGTGGCCAACCTGGTCAGCTTCTTCGTCATCTCGGCCGTCCTGATCGGCTTCGGGGTCTACAACCTGCTCGGGGACCCCTTCCGGTCACCGACCGACATCTCCACGACGCTCCCCGACGCCGACGGGCTCTATCCCGGCTTCACCGTCACCTTGAACGGGGTCGTCGTCGGCTCGGTGAGCGACATCGCACTGACCGCAACGGGCGCCCGGGTGACGATGGTGATCGATCCCGGAGTCCGGATCCCGAGCGACGTCGCCGCCCGCGTCGAGGTGGCGAACGCTCTGGGCCAGCAACAGATCGACCTCGTTCCCCAACGCGGCGGCCACGATCCGGCACTCGCCGACGGTGCGCACGTCCCCGTGGCGCCGGGGGGGGCGCCCGCCGACATCGGCCAGGTGATCGCGACGGCCACGAAGTTCCTCCAGTCGATCCCGGCCCAGAACCTGAACACGGTCCTCGAGCAGACCTCGGTGGCGCTGAACGGCGAGTCCGGCAACGTGCACACGGTCATCGACGCCGGCACGCAGTTCGCCCGGGAGCTCCTCCAGTACCAGCAGCAGTTCACCGCGCTCCTCTCCAACGCCCCGCCGGTGCTGAACTCCCTCACGGCAGCGGGCCCAGCCCTCCAGGACTCACTGACGAACACGGCCGCGATCCTGGCCGTCCTCGCCAGCCACCAGCAGGCCATCATCCAACTTCTCCACTCGGGGTCGCAGGCCACCACGCAGCTGAACGCTCTCGTCCAGGCGGAGCGGCCGAACCTGGCCTGCATCGTGCACGACCTAGGGGCGACGACGTCGAACCTGTCGCTCCCTGCCAACCTCACC
>DAHXOA010000154.1 GCA_027365145.1 Acidimicrobiaceae bacterium
AGCCATGTCGACGACGTCCTTCACCGCGACGCGTACGCCGGGACCCGACTGGCCGGACCGGCTGATGAACGTCGCCATGCCCCGAGTGTGCCAGCGCGACACGCACTCCGCACGCTAGATGGGCAGAGGCGCGGGCCACCATGCCGGCACGTGGACGCAGCGGACGCAGTGCACGCAGTCCAGGGGATGCCACCGCCTAACCTGGACCATGGACGATTTCGTCGTGGCCGCCTGGAACGTGCACTGCGGCGTGGACGGGTGGGGCCGTCCGTTCGACGTCGTGTCACCCTGCCGTGAGCTCGACGCCGACGTGCTCGTCCTGGAAGAGGCGTGGCACCCGGACGACGGAAGCCCCGGCACCGCCCTCGTGGTGGCGCAAGCGTTGGGGTACTCCCTCGTCGAGGCTCCGCTCGGTCACGGCCGGCTGCTCGGTCCCGACCCGCAGGCCCGGTCGACGTGGGGCCCCGGCGTGTGGTCCCGGCGGGACGCGATCCGGCTGGACCGGGCCCGGCGGCGCGCCGCGGCGTCGGGAACACCGGGGCGGGCCCGCCAACCCGGGAGCTGGGGGGTGGCCGTCCTGACCCGACTCCCCATCGTCACCTGGTCCGAAGTGCGCTTCGCCCGCCGACGTCGTGACCCGGCCTGGCGGGCGGCGCTCGTCGCCACGCTGGCGCACGCCAGCGGCCCCGTGACCGTGGTAGGTACCCACCTCTGCCACCTCTCCCAGGGATCGCCGCTCCAGTTCCGCGAGCTCCGCTCGCTGCTCGGCTCGCTCGGCGGCGCCGTGGTCGTGGCCGGGGACATGAACCTGTGGGGACCCCCGGTCTCGGCCATGCTTCCCGGGTTCCACCGCGCCGCCGTGGGCCGGTCCTGGCCGGCGTGGCGGCCCCACAGCCAACCCGACCACATCCTGGTGAACGCAGAGGTCACGGTGCACTCGGGCGCCGTTCTCCCCCTTCGCGGATCGGACCACCTCCCGGTCCGTGCCACCCTGGCGATCGATCACGACGTGCGGCCGGACGGACCCGCTCCCGTTGCCCGGGACTGGTCGTCACGGTAGGATCGGAGCAAGGCGATGGGGCTCGCCAGAACCGCCCAGATGGCTGATAGCTCCTGAGATCGTCTCCGGACGAGAACAGGAGCAGCCGATGGTTCGTGCCAGCGATCTGGGACATGTGTCCGCGACCAGCGGCGCCGTCGGAGCGGCGGTAGCTCCGCCGTCCTCCGTGGCAACCTCCCCCCGCGCCGTGAGCCACGGCAGCTCGCCCGCCCCCGCGACCAGCGGCAGCACACGCGAGGAGGCTCGGCCGTTCGAGAGCCTGTTGTTCCCGCTCGGCGCCGAGCACGGAGAGGCGCCGAGCGGGGGGGCGCCCGCGTACGCGTCGGACCTCCGTCTGGACCAGATCGTGCTCGCCGTCGCAGGCGACCGCGAGGAGCACGAGCGCGTCACCGCCCTGCTCTACCAACGGGTCGGCGAGGTCGACACTGCGTACTTCCGCCAGGAGGTCTTCCGCGACCTGGAGGACCGAGCGCTCAGGGACCGTCTCGCGGACGTCGTGGGGCGACTGGCTGACGTCCGGGCACACCTGGGTCAACTGCAGCGTATGCGTTGCCGGCAGCAACGGGAAGGTTGGTTCCTCGACGCCGCGAACCTCTACGTGGAAGCGATCGCGTCCCTTGCCGACGACCTCGACCACGCGCCGGTCACGTCCCGCGCCCTGCTCGCGTTCCGCTCCTTCATCTCCGGGTACACCGACTCGGAGGCGTTCACGACCCTCGTCGCAGAGACGCGCTGTGTCCGACAAGCGCTGTCCGAGATCCGCTACTGCGTCCTCATCCACGACGGCCGGGTGGAGGTTCGGCGCTATGAAGGCGAGGCCGACTACAGCGTGGAAGTGGTCGACACCTTCGCCAGGTTCGCGCAGGGTGACGTCACCGACCATCGCGTCAGGTACCGAAGCGAGCCGGGGATGAACCATGTCGGGGAGCAGATCCTCGAACGCGTGGCGCGACTGTTCCCCGACGAGTTCGCCGAGCTCAGCACGTACTGCCAGCGTCACGAGCGGTTCTACGACGAGACCGTCCGCCAGTTCGAACGAGACGTCCAGTTCTATCTGGCGTACCTCGAGTACCTGGAACCTCTGCGCTCGGCCGGGCTGGACTTCTGCTACCCCCAGCTCACGCGCTCCGCATCTCTGTCGGCCACCGGCACCTTCGACCTCGCTCTGGCCAAGAAGCTGGTGGCAGAGGCAGTCCCCGTCGTCCGAAACGACATCCGCCTGGAGGGGGGAGAGCGGATCATCGTCGTCACCGGACCGAACCAGGGAGGGAAGACGACCTTCGCCCGGACGTTCGGCCAGCTCCACCACGTGGCGGCCGTGGGCTGCCCGGTCCCGGGAACAGCGGCGACGATCTTCCTTAGCGACCAGATCTTCACGCACTTCCAGCGGGAGGAGGACCTCACGAGGTTCAGCGGCAAGCTGGAAGACGACCTGAGGCGGGTACGGGAGATCGTGCAATCGGCGACCAAGGACAGCATCGTCGTCATGAACGAGATCTTCGCCTCCACCACGCTGCATGACGCCCGCACCCTGGGGAAGAGGGTGTTGGAGCAACTCATCGCCCTCGGCCCGCAGTGCCTGCTGGTGACCTTCGTCGACGAGCTGGCCACGCTCGGGGACACCGTCGTGAGCATGGTCGCCACGATCGATCCCGACGACCCGGTCCGACGGACGTTCCGGGTGGAGCGCCGACCGGCCGACGGACTGGCGTACGCGCTTGCCGTCGCCGCCAAGTACGGGCTCACCTACGAGCGCCTGCTCAGGAGAGTGACGTCGTGAAGGCGCACCTGCTCTATGTCAACCAGGACTTCGACTTCGGCGCCGAGCTTCCGTCCAACCACGAGGACCTGGTCCAGGACCTGGAGCTGTCCGCGCTGCTCCAGACAATGGCCGGCGGTGACCCTTACCTCTACGACGTGGCGCTGCGGGTGATGCTGCGTGGGCTCGACGGGCGAGAGGCGATCCGCTATCGGCAAGCCGTCCTCGCCGACTGCATGGCCCAGCCCGACGTCGTGAGGAGCATGTACGCCGTCGCTACGGCGGCGCTCGACGACCGGCGAAGCGTCTGGGGTCTGTCCTCCCGATTTCCCCGGTCGATCCTCGCCGGTGCAATCGGCCAACTCGAGGCTCTCGTCGCCCGATTGAAGGAGCTCCGGAAGATCGCCGACGACCATGGCACGAGGTTCCGATCAGCCGGTTTCACGGCGTTGTTCTCCTCCCTCCAACAAGACCTCGATGACGAGTACTTCCAGACCGTGAACCGTCACCTGAGACAGCTTCGGTTCCGGGGAGGGATCGTGTTGAGCGCGCAGCTCGGCCGGGACAACAGCGGCGTCGCTCACGTGCTCCGGGCACCGAACGGCACCAAGGTCGGATGGAAGGAGCGGCTCGGCCTGGGCCCCCGCTCCGCCTACTCCTTCACCATCCCCCCGCGCGACGAAGCCGGCGCCGAGGCGCTCGCCGACCTCGCCAACCGGGGCATCAACCTGGTCGCCGACGCCGCCGCCCGGTCGGCGGAGCACATCTCGAGTTATTTCACCATGCTCTGCGGGGAGCTGGGTTTCTACGTGGGCTGCCTCAACCTCGGGGACCGGCTGGCCGCACTCGGTCAGAAGGTGTCGCTCCCCGAGCCCTACCCGCCGACACCTCACGTCCGACGGTGCTCCCAGCTCTGCGACACCTCGCTCGTGCTCCAGTCCCAGACCCCCGTCGTCGGGAACGATCTCGACGCAGACGGCAAACCACTCGTCATCATCACGGGTGCCAACTCGGGGGGAAAGTCCACCTTCCTCCGGAGCGTCGGTATCGCCCAGATCATGATGCAGTGCGGCCTGTTCGTGACGGCCGAGTCGTACCACGCCAGCCTGTCCGGCCGGATCTTCACCCACTTCGTGCGCCAGGAAGACACCACGATGACAAGCGGGCGCCTCGACGAGGAACTGCAGCGGGTGAGCGCGATTGCCGACCAGATCCGTCCGGGCTGCCTGGTCCTCTTCAACGAGTCGTTCTCCTCGACGAACGAACGCGAGGGATCGGAGATCGCACGTCACGTCGTCGAGGCACTCCTCGATGCCGGGATCGCCGTGTGCTTCGTGACTCACCAGTACGACTTCGCCGCCGGCTTCTCGGGGAGCCGCCCCGAATCGACCCTCTTCGTGCGGGCCGAACGGGGGGCGGACGGCCAACGGAGCTATCACCTGATCGAAGCCGAGCCCTTGCCCACCAGCTTCGGCACGGATCTCTACGATCAGATCGGCGGTTGGCTGGACACCCGGCCCCCGGTGGGCGCACCGGACGGGAACACCGGTGACGGGCGCGGGTCCGGGATCGCCGAGCGACACGTCGATGCACAGATCGGTTGAGAGGATGCCTGAGAGGACGGGGAGCGCCATGGGATACCGGATCACTGCGTTGTGCGCCATGGAGATCCTCGACTCGCGTGGCCGACCGACCGTCGACGTCCGTCTCGAGGTAGACGGCGGTGTCTCCGGACATGCCGCCGTCCCATCGGGAGTATCGAGGGGAACGCGCGAGGCAGTCGAACGCCGCGACGGGGACGCCGCCCGCTACGACGGGGAAGGGGTCCGTACCGTGGTGGCGACGGTCGAGGACGAGATCGCCACGGCCGTGGTCGGGCCGGTGTGGGACTCTCTCCACGAGCTGGACGCCGCCCTGTGCGCGCTCGACGGCACTCCGACCAAGGAGCGACTGGGTGGCAACGCCGTCGTCGGGGTCTCCATGGCGGCGGCTCGAGCGTTCGCACGAAGCGACGGACAGGAGCTCTACCGCTGGCTGCCCCAGGTTGCCCACCCGGCGCGGCTTCCGGTCCCCCATTTCAACGTGGTCAACGGCGGGCTGCACGCCGAGAACCGGCTGGACTTCCAAGAGTTCATGATCGCCCCGCTCGGGGCACCGACCTACGCCGAGGCGCTACGCGCCGGTACGGAGATCTACCACCGCCTGAGGCGTCGCTTGCGCCAGTTGGGCTTTTCCACGAGCCTCGGGGACGAGGGTGGCTTTGCTCCCGCTCTCCAAGCCCCGACCGACGTGCTCGACCTGCTCGTCGGCGCTATCACTGCGACCGGTTACGAGACCGGACCCAACGGCGTGATGATCGCGTTGGATCCGGCCGCCTCCGAGTTCCGCCAGCCGGACGGCAGCTATCGGGTCAACGGGACGACCCTCGACAGCGCCGGCCTGGTGGACTATCTGGCCACACTGGTCGACCGCTATCCGATCTGGTCGATCGAAGACGGCCTCGCCGAAGACGACACGGGCGGCTGGGAGCTCCTGACCCGGCGGCTGGCGGAACGTGTCCAGCTCGTCGGGGATGACAACCTGGTGACGAACCCGGAGCTGATCTGGGAGGCGATCGCCGCCCGCCGTGGCACCGCGGCCCTCATCAAGGTGAACCAGGTCGGTACCGTCACTGAGGCGCTGGAAGCGGTCCGCCGGTGCCACGAAGGTGGGTTCGGCGCCATGGTGTCGCACCGATCTGGGGAGACCACCGACACGTTCATCACCGATCTGGCGGTGGCGACCGGCTGCGGACAGATCAAGGCCGGTGCTCCCGCACGCGGAGAGCGTGTCGCCAAGTACAACCGTCTCCTCACCATCGAGGCACAGGCGCCGGAGCTTCCCTACGGACTCGTTCCCCGACACCGTGACGGGACGGACGCGTCGTGACCGGAGAAGCCGCTCCCGCTCCCGGGTCCCCGACCCCGGGTCGACCACCATCGCCCGCCGGTATGGCCGACACCGGGATTGCAGCACCAGACGACGCGCTCTGGCTCCTTGCCTACCGGTTGGCTTCGTGCGCCGCCTGTGGAGAGGACCTGACCGATCAGGCCAGACGGCTCACCGAGCGCATCGCCGGAGCGCGGTTCCACGTCGCCGTCGTCGGCGAGTTCAAGCGGGGAAAGTCGACGCTGGTGAACGCCCTCCTCGGTCGCCCGGTCCTGCCGTCCGGCGTCGTCCCGCTCACGGCGGTGGCAACCGAGGTCCACTTCGGCGGCACGCGCACCACCGCGGTCTTCACCGACGGTCGTCGCCTCGAGGTCCCGACCGATGCCATCGGCGACTACGTGACCGAACGAGGAAATCCGTCCAACATGAAGGGCGTCGACCACGTCGAGATCGGGCTCCATGCCGACCCCGATCTGGCCGGCCTGGTCCTGGTCGACACGCCCGGGATCGCCTCGGTCAACGGGCGCAACACCATCGCGGCCCATGCCGCTCTCGCCGACGCCGACGGCGCGGTGCTCGTCCTGTCGGCCGACAGCCCGCTCTCCACCGGTGAGCTCCAGATGCTCGAGTCACTGGCCGATCGGCACGCCAAGACCTTCGTCGTGATCAACAAAGCCGATCACCTGGCGGCCCCGGACCTCGCCGAGGTCCGCGCCTACGTCTCCGATCGCGTCCGTCAGGCGTGCGGCGAGGAGGTCGACGTCTACTGCATCTCGGCACGACGGGTGCTCGACCGTGAAGCCGGCGCTGACGACAGTGCCGGTGACGACTTCGACCTGTTCCGCGGGGCGCTGGTGCGCTTTGCCAGAGACGATCTCGCCGCTGCCCGCCGGGCGGCCGCAGTCAGGGAGCTCGGGCGGCTCGGCAGCGCGCTGGGGAGCGCGCTCGAGATCGAAACGGCCGCCGACTCGATGAGCGCCCATCGGCTCACCGAGCAATTGCGCCGCTTCGAAGCTGCCGCGTCGACCGAGCAGCGACGCTTCGACGAAGACCGCGCCGTGCTCGACCATGAGGTTGCCGGGCTGAGCTCCGGCATGGGCCAACGACTGGTCGATCGAGCGACGGCACGGGGCCGTGCGCTCCAGCCAGCGCTTGCCGGGCCCGCCGCAACCCTGGCCCGCCGGGAGCTCGACGCCGGCCTCCGACGCGAGATCGAGCGACACGTGCGCGAGCAATTCGAGCCCCTCCGGCAGGAAACGCTGCGTGAGGTGGTGGCGGCCTGGACCGAAATGGCCAATCGGTTCACGGCCCGCGCCCACACTCGGATCGATACGCTCACCGCGACCGTCGACGATCTTTTCGACGTGCACCTCCCCCGCGGCACGATCCCGACGATCGACGAGCAACCGGATCGGTTCTCCTACCTCTTCCTCCACATCGAAAGCCCGAATGCCGTGATCGGGAGGTGGGCGGGGATGCTGTTGCCGGCCGGGCCGGCACGACGGCGCGCGCTCCGCGACGCGCAACGCCAGCTTGTCAGCGAGCTCGACAAGCATGCAGGTCGAGCCCGCTCGGACCTCGCGGCGCGCCTGGACGTGGTCAGGTCGCGCTACGTCGCGACGATGGCCGACGAGATCGAGCGGACGGAGACATCCCTGAGGGCCGCGGTGGACGGCGCCACGCGGCTTCTCACGATGACCGAGGCGCAGCGCCGCCAACGAGAGCTGGTCCGGGGCGAGCTGTGGACACTCGTGGCCGAGATCGCCGACTTCGTGACGACGGAGCTCGGAGAAGAGGACGGCGGCGTTACCGGCCAGAGCCGGTCGATGCCCGAGAAGCCGTCATCGTCGAACGTCACCCCGCCACCCGGCGGCGGCGATCACGCACCCTCCTCGCCCGGTGATCATCTCCAGGCCCGTCCGCTGGTCACCGGTCGATGACCCCGGAGTCGATGACCTCGACCTCTTCGAGGACCACCGTCACCCCCTCCAGCACCGGTTCCACCGCTTCCAGGAAGCGGGCGATGCGATCGGGAGCGTCGACGATCACGAGAGCAGCGGGAGCGTCCTCGGCGACGAGGCGGTCTCGGTGACTTCGCCCGGCCGCCCCGAAACCGTTGCGAGCCTTGAAGACGGTCGCGCCGGCCATCCGGGATCGCCGCGCCTCGCGGAGCAGGTGGATCATGACGGACCGGCGACCGGCCCGGTCGTCCATGGCGAACAAGAACGAGACGCGTGTCGTCGGGTGTCCGGCGATCCGGGGCTCATCCATACCCATCGACGCTCTCCTTCCGGCCAACGCCCCCACCTCTACACGCTGCCTTCCCCCGCAGCGGGCGCGACCAGGCGATCCGCCGTCGGATAGCGTGAGGCCGGGGGCGCGACACCTGAGAGGGGGGAGGTCGGTGGCCAACGAGGTCGCCAGCAGGGTCATGATCTTCCTCAGCGAGGACGACCGCGTGGCGCGGCGGAGCCTCTGCGACACGCTCCTCGACCGCGCTCGGGAAGACGGGATGGCCGGCGCGACGGTCTGGCGGGCAATCGAGGGGTTCGGGGCATCCGGCCATCTCCGTACCACCCGGTTCCCGGATGCCGAGCACGGTCTTCCGCTGGTGATCGAGCTCATCGACCGACCCGAACGGATCAACGCATTCCTGTCCGTCGTGGTGTCTCTGGCACCGCGTTCGTTGGTCACGAGGGAGACGGTGACCGTTGCCCGACGCGCGTCCCGGCTCACGTCGTTGGCACTCGACGATCCGCCACCCAAGGGCTCGCATCAAGGCTAGAGCGCGACCGCGCCGGTCACTGCCGCCACGACGAGTGACTCCGGTCCGAGATGTGCCCCGACCATGGGGTCGAGAGGCGCATGGAACGCCGGTGACATGCCCAGCTCCTTGGTCAGATGTCCGAGCAGCGCATCACGGTCGGCCGCATCACCGTGCCCCAGCGCCCACGCGCCGAGCAGGCCCCCGGTGCTCCGCCGGACGTGCTCGATCACACTGTGGAGCGCCGCCGTCCGGTGCCGCACCTCCTCCAGCGGTACGACCCGCCCGCGGACCGCGACCACCACGGGGCGGCGCCGCGCCAGGTGCCCCGGAGGGAGGAGACCCGAACGGTTGCTGCGGCGCAACCATTCCACGTCCTGGACCACCACGAACGTGTGGAGCCGGTCAGAGAGCGCACGGGCATAGTCCGCCGCCTGGCCCGGCGAGGCGCCCTCCTGGACCACGCGGTGGACGGCAGCGACAACCAGACCGGCACCGACGCTCAACGAGCGACTGTCGACGACGGGGACCGGGTAGGCCGTCGTGGCCGCCGCCTCCTCCGCACGACGCACCGTCGCACTGAGCTCGGCCGAGACATGCACGGCGAGGACTTCTGGCGCGCTCCGGTAGGCCTGCGCCAAGGCCGCGACAGTCGGCGGCGTCGTCGACGGGAACGCGCCGGCACGCACCATGCCCCAGAACTGCTCCGTTCGGCCCGCGAACGGCTCCTCGCCGAGCCAAACCTGTCCAGGGACGACTCGCACGGATGGCACGTCCTCCAGGCTCGGCGGGAGATCCACGGCTGCGTCGGTGACGATCATCACGGGATCCACTGCCCGTCGCCACAGATCGAGGGGGCGTTCGTCCGGCGCCCGCCGTCTCGGCGCCCGCCGTCTCGGCGCCGCATCCGCCGCAACCCGACAAGCCAGTCGTCGAAACGCACCGACACCCCCTACGCTCCACCACTCCCGTAGAGGCCATCAGCCCACCCGGGCGGTTCGGGCCGCAGCCCACCGGGGCATCATCCGGTACGGACGGACCCTAGCGCGCCGGTCGCCTTCGCGTCGTTCGCAGCGCGGATCGACACCGTTCTCCCAACCATCTCCCAACCCGGATCGACACCGTATTCTGAGCACGGATTGACGTCATCCCAGCGGTTTTGAACGGATAGTGTGACGAGAGGTGATGGAGCTCGCCGCGACCGCCCCGATGGGCTGATGGCTCCTGCTGATGTCGACGAGGACTGGCAGGAGGTCAAGTGGACGGAGTCAGAGGCGTTGCCGGGCCACAGCACGAATCCAATTCGCCGAGGCGTGGTTCGACGGCCCCGACCGGCGCGGCCTCACCACCCGAACCGTCCCCCCGGTCGAATGCCCGAACCCGGATCTACCTGGCGCGGCACGGGCGCACCCCCTTGAACGCCGCCGGCGTGCTGCGCGGGCACCTCGATCCCGAGCTCGACGAGGTCGGCGCCGTCCAGGCGGCCCTGCTCGGAGACGTCGTCGGCCGGATGGGCCTGCAGCTGGTCGTGTCGAGCCCGCTCCGTCGCGCCGTCGAGACCGCCACGGCCATCGCGGCGCGCGCAGGCGTCGACGTCGAAGTGGACCGTCGCTTCATCGACCGCGACTACGGCCAGTGGGCCGGCATGTCCCGGGAGGACGTCGCCGATCGATGGGGATCGGTCGACGCTGCCCCCGGGGTGGAGCCCGAGCACGACGTGCTCGACCGTGCCCTGGCGGCACTGACCGACCTGTGCCGCCGCGTGCCCGACGGCTCCGTGGCAGTGGTGAGCCACGACGTGGTGAACCGTCTCGTGTTGACCGCGCTCGACCGCAGCCTGGAAACAGCGGGGATCCCGGGCCAGGACACCGGCTGCTTCAACGTCGTCGAGCATCGGTCCGGTCGGTGGTCGGTCCGGAGCGTCAACAACGCGCCCGGCGGCCACGAGGCGGCCCGGTCGTGACCCCGGTGATCGACGAGGACCGGGTGAGACGCTCGCGACGACAGCTTCGGTGGACACGGACTCCGCAGGCCACGCCGGCTGCTCGGACCATCACGGAGTCCGGTGGCTCCTGGCTTCCGGTTGCCCGCCGCGGGGGTCGACGACGGGGGCGACCGGCGTGCTGAACCCCCACGGCGTCCAGGTGCTCCAGGTGGTCACCATCGTCTGTGGCGCCCCGTTGGTGAGCGGGGTGATCGCCCACGTGGAGGGTCGGTTGCAAGGTCGGCGCGGCCCGCGGATCCTCCAGCCCTACTACGACCTCGCCAAGCTGTTCCGGAAGGAGAACCTCGTCACCGAGGAGTCCAGCTGGGTCTTTCTGGGCGCGCCGATCGTGGCCTTCGCCTGTTACCTGATCGTCCCCCTGCTCATCCCGGTGCTCACCACCTACGGCCTGCCGCTCGGGTACATGGGAGACATCCTCGGTGGCGGGTTCGTACTGTCGCTGGCCGGGTTCTCCGTCGCCCTCGCCGGGACGGAGTCCGGGGCCCCGTACGCTCAGCTCGGGTCCAGCCGGGCCATGACCTTTGGCGCCCTGATCGAGCCCACGCTCCTGTTCGTGGTCTTCGCCGTGGCGCTCATCACGGGAACCGACCTGCCGTACGCACTGGCGGCAACGGTCCGCCTCTCCGCGTCGGAGATGGTCCGGCCGGCCCACGTGCTGGCGGCGGTGGCCTTCTTCCTCCTCGTCCTGGCCGACACCGGTCGCATCCCCGTCGAGACCCACTCGGGCACGCTGGAGTTCGGCATGATCGACGAGGGTCGGACGCTGGAGCACTCCGGACCGGCGCTGGCGCTCCTCCAGTGGGGATCGAACATGAAGCAGTTGATCCTCTATACCATCTTGATCGACGTCTTCGTCGCCCCCTGGGGTCTGGCCGGATCCGGTCGGGTCGTCTCCGTGGTCCTGGCCATTCCTGCTCTCCTGGGCAAAGCCATGGTGGTGGGTCTCGTCTTCGCCGTGATCGACAACTCCTTTTCCAAGCTCCGCCTGTTCAAGATCACGGAGTTCCTCGCCGCGTCGTTCCTTCTCGCCGTCCTGGCCGTGCTCGTCTACTACGTGGGAGGCAGGTGATGGGAGGCGTACCGTCGACGTATGCGGGGACGACCGATGTCCTCACCCTGCTCGTGCTCCTGACCGAGTTCGCCATGCTCCGCGCCCCCCTCCTGCGGTCCCAGATCCGCCTATACGCCTTCCAGTCCCTGGTGGTGACCGTATTGGCCATCGTGGTCGCCGCGTCGCGCCACGTCCCCGAGCTCTACGCGCTCGCCGCGGTCACCTTCGTGCTCAAGGTCGTGCTCGTCCCCGGCCTGGTGCTGCGACTCATGCGCAAGGCCGACACGGACCTGGCCGGGAGCTCAGTCCTCGGCGTGGCCAGCATGATCATGATCGCCATCCTCGTCTCGGTGTTCGGGTTCGTCACCGTCACGACGCTGCACCTCCACTCCGACGTGCTCCCGACACCGACCCTCGCCATCTCCGTGGCCATCGTCCTGGTCGCCTTCGTCCTCATCATCCTCCGCCAGGACGTCGTCTCCCAGGCGGTCGGGTTCTTCTCCCTGGAGAACGGTGTCGACGTGGCCAGCCTGGTCGTGGCTGCCGGCCTTCCGCTGGTCGTGGACGTGGCCTTCCTCTTCGACCTCCTGGTGGCGGTCGTCGTGTTCGGTGTGATCATGCGGGTCCACCACGGACGGTCGAACACCCTCTCGACGCACGACATGGACCGGCTCCGCGGATGACGGCATCGTCTGTCCTCGTCGCCATCGTCATCGTTCCCTTCGTCGTGTCCGTGGCGACGTTCTTCCTCCCCGTCCGGATGTCCAAGCCGCTGACCGTGGCCACCGGGATCGCCGTCTTCGTCCTCTCGGCCGCCCTGGTGCCGCGAGTGCTGCGAGCCCCGATCCGCGTCGGAGGCACGCTGCAAGCCGATGCCCTCTCCGTCGTGTTCCTGGTGGCAACCGCGTTCCTCTACGCCACCACCGCCATCTTCGCCGCCGGATACCTCCATCTCGAAGCGGGGCGATCAGGAACCCGGTACGGGCGCTTGTTCTACTCGGGTATCAACCTGTTCTGTTGGGCCATGGTCGTCGCTCCGGTGGTGAACGGGATCGCCCTCCTGTGGGTGGCCATCGAGATCACCACGGTGATCTCGGCCCTCCTCGTCGCCATCGACGACACCGAGGCGGCGAGCGAGGCGGCCTGGAAGTACGTGCTCCTGGCGTCGCTGGGCCTGGGGATCGCCCTGCTCGCCACCATTGTCATGTACTACGCCGGGACAGCCACGTTCGGTCCCGCCTACAACCTCTCCTACGCCAAGCTCCTCGCCGGGGCCCACCACTTTCCCCCGGCGGCGGTCCGGCTGGCGTTCGTGCTCGCCGTCCTCGGGTTCGGCACGAAGATGGGCCTCGTCCCGGTCCACACGTGGCTCCCCGACGCGCACTCCGAGGCCCCGACGCCGGTCTCTGCGCTCCTCTCCGCGGCGCTGCTGGCGATCTGCTTCTACGCCATCCTGCGGTTCTACCAGGTCACCGAACGGACCGTGGGCTCGACGTACCCTCGCGACGTGCTCCTCGTCTTCGGAGTGGCTTCGCTCCTCCTCGCTGCGCTGTACCTGCTCCGCCAACGTGACCTCAAGCGGTTGCTGGCGTACTCGAGCGTGGAGCACATGGGCATCCTCGCCATCGGCATGAGCTTCGGCGTGCAGCTCGCCACCATCGGCGTGCTCCTGCACGTGCTCTCCCACGCCGCCGCCAAAGGCACGGCGTTCTTCGGTTCCGGCTCTATCGTCCGGAAATTCGGGACGAAGGACATGGGCCGCATCAGAGGAGGCATCGGCGCCCTCCCGTGGAGCGGTCCGCTGATAGTTGCCGCCATCCTCGCCCTCTCGGCCATGCCGCCCTTCGGGATCTTCCGGAGCGAGTTCTTGATCGTGTCCGGGGGTCTGTCCGATCCCCACGATGCCGTGGCGGCCATCCTGATCGTCCTGGTGACCATCGCCTTTTTCGGCCTGTCCTGGTTCACCTCGCAGACGATGCTCAGTCCCGATCCACGCCCCGGCGGGACCCCGGACAAGGTGGTCGGAACCCCGGACCAGGTGGTCGTGACCCGTGGCGAACCGAGCGTGTGGATCGTGGTGGCGATGGTGATCGGCCTCGGCGCGCTGCTCGTCCTGGGCGTCCATCTCCCCTCCCAGCTCAGCCAACTTCTCGACCAGGCGGCACGGGAGCTCGGAGGGCGGCGGTGACGACGGGGGGCGTGATCTCCGCTCTCGAGGACGACGCCTTCGCAGGCGACGCCTTTCCCGCCGCCGTGGCCGATCGTGTCGAGCACGGTGCCCGTTTCGTGGGCCTGTTCGCCACGCCCTCCACGGAGGGGACCCGACTCGTTGCCGTCCTGGCCCGTGACCGTACGATCGATCAGGAAGAGCTCCTCCTCCCAGCCGGCTGGACCCGCTACCCCGGCCTGGCACAGCGCGTCCCCGCCGCGGAGTGGTACGAGCGGGCGATCCTCGACCTCCACGGGCTCGAGCCCACCGGGCGGCCTCGCCCCGATCCCCTCGTCTTCCCGCTCCGCCCCGGCGCGGGGCGGCCGCGCCCTATGGCCGGGGCGCCAGCCGGTCCGACCGATCCCGATCCCCTCTCGCTCCCACCGCGCCTCGAGGGTGAAGGGGTGTTCACCATTCCCTACGGACCCGTCCGGTCCGGGGTGTTCGAGGCCGTCGAGTACCTGGTCGAGACGCCAGGAGAGGACATCCCCCACCTCCGTACCCGGGTGTTCTACAAGCACCGCGGGATCGAGAAGCGCTTCGAAGGGGTGTCGATCGACGACGGCGTGCTCCTTGCCGAGCGTTACGAGGGAGTCGCGTCCGTCGCTCACGCCATGGCATTCTGCGGAGCGGTCGAACGGGTCGCCGGCGTAGAGATCCCACCGACGGCGGAAGCGGTACGCGTGGTCCACGCCGAGCTGGAGCGCATCGCCAATCACCTCGATTCCACCGTGCGTCACGTCGAGGGCGCCGGTCAGGCCGTGGCCTTCGCCCGGTTCTCCCTCCACAAGGAGCGCGTCCTGCGTCTCCGGGGCCAGCTGAGCGGCAGTCGGTTCGGGCGCGGCGTGATCGTTCCCGGTGGCATCTCGGGACCGCCGGGTCTGGGAGGCGCAGAGCTCCTGACAGCTGTCGACCGCCTGGAGAAGGCGGTCAGGGCGGACTGCCGTCTGTTGCTGGCGACCCCGTCGTTCGTCGACCGCCTCCGCGGGACCGGGGTCGTCTCCCCCGAACTGGCCGCCCGCTACACCCTGGTGGGGCCGGTCGGAAGGGCGTCGGGGCAACACGAGGACGTGCGCGTCTCCCGCCCGTACGCCGCTTACGGACACCTGGGGCAGCCCCTCGCCGAGCCCCGGAGCGACGGCGATGCGCTCACCCGACTGCACGTCCGTTTCGACGAGATGTGGGGATCGTTCCATCTCCTGCGCCAGGCAGCCGACGATCTGGACCGGACAGAGGCAGCCCAGACAGGGAGGGGCGCGGGATCGGCGTGGCAGAAGGACATCGGTCCGGTCAGCGGCGAAGCGCTCGGATGGGCGGAGGCACCCCAGGGGGAGGTGGTCTACCTGGTCGAGCTCCAAGAAGGATCACTGGTCCACGCCAGGGTGCGGTCGGCGTCCTTCCACAATCTGGCCGCCTTCGCCTTGGCGTTCCCTCACGACATCCTCACCGACTTCGTCTTCATCGAGGCCAGCTTCGGCCTCTCCATCGCGGGGGTCTCCGGCTGATGCCGTGGATCACCCGGGGTCTGTCGGAAGGGATCGTCACGACGAGGTACCCGCGGCGGTCAGACGGCTACGGACCCGACTTCCACGGGATGCTTCTCGTCGATCCCGGTCGGGGCGTCGATCGGGCGACCGAACAGGCAATCGGCGAATGTCCGACCGGTGCGCTTTCGATCGTCGACGACCGGGTGGAGGTCGATCGAGGTCGGTGCATCCTCTGTGGTCGCTGCGCCGCCCTCCAACCCGAGGTCTTCCGGTTCGACCCCTCGTTCGACCACTCGACGATCGGGCGCAGCGCACTGCACGTGCGTGGTGGTCCCGAGGACGAGGAGACGCTGGCGTGGATCCGCTCGGGCTTGGCCCGCCGTACCAAGGCCCTGCGCCGGTCCATCCACATCCGCCACGTGGATGCCGGATCGGACGGATCCGAGGAGTGGGAGATCGCGGCGCTCACGAACCCCGTGTACGACGTGGGCCGGCTCGGCATCTTCTTCACCGCCAGCCCGCGTCACGCCGATATCCTCCTCGTCACCGGCGTGGGAACGGTGGGGATGACGACGCCGCTGCGCACAACCTACGAGGCGATGCCCCACCCCAAGGTGGTCATTGCCGCCGGGGCCGACGCAGCGAGCGGGGGGATGGTCGGCCCGGGGTACGCCTCCCGCGGTGGGATCGGTGACATCGTTCCGGTCGACGTGTACGTCCCCGGGTCACCCCCCTCACCGTTCGGCCTGCTCCATGGCATCCTGCTGGCCATCGGGCTCGTCGGGGCAACCAGGGGCCAGACGACCACTGGCGACCACCCAGGAGGGCTGGCCGGGCCGCTCCCTCCCCAGCTCTCACCCCATGAGCCGGCATCGAGACCGGAGCCGGGAAACCGGATGGAAGCGGGGGAGACGTGAACCCCGCGCTGCTCGCCGCCGGACTGGCCGTTTTCGTGATCGGGGCGCTGGTCGACGTGCTCGCCGGCGTGGGTCGGCAATGGGCTCGCGTCGTCCCCTACCTGTTCGGCGCCCTCGGTTGCGGGCTCCTGGCGGCGCTCGGCGCCCGGTCGATGGTGTCGGCCCCGATCGCCATCGACGCGTCGTGGGCGCTCGGGGCCGACAAGAGCACGCTGTCCCTCGATCCCCTGGCCGGCATCTTCCTGGCGCTGTTGTTCGGCCTGGGCTTTGCCGTCTGCCTGTGCGCACTGGCGTGGGCCCGCGCCGACAGCGACCATCACCGGGGAGTGGCTTCCGGGTTCATGCTGCTCCTGGCCTCGGTGGCGGTGATCGTCGCGGCCAGCGATGCCTTCGTGTTCCTCTTCGCCTGGGAGCTCCTCACGCTCTCCTTCTACATCCTGACCTCGGCAACGCGGTCGACCACGCACCAGCCGTCGGCGGCGTGGGCCACGGTGGGCACGGGAAAGGTGAGCGGGGCCGCCCTGCTCTTCGGCTTCCTCCTGCTGGCCGGCCGGACCGGGAGCCTTGCGTTCGCCAGTTGGCACGGTGTGGGACCCGGAGCCCTCCACGACGCCGCGTGGACACTCGTGGTCGTCGGCTTCGGGGCCAAGGTCGGTCTGGTGCCGTTCGAGGTATGGATCCCCGTCGGATACCCCGCTGCTCCCGGTCCGATCCGCGCCGGGCTCGCCGGTATCGCCGCCAATGTCGGCATTTATGGGCTGTGGCGCTTCTTCGGGATCCTCGGCGCGCCACCGGAGTGGCTCGTCGTCGCCGTGCTCCTCGTCGGTGGCGTGACCGCGCTCCTCGGGATCGCCTTCGCCGCCGTCCAGTCGAGACTCACGAGGGTCGTGGCGTACTCCAGCATCGAGAACGCCGGGCTGATCGTCACCGCCTACGGAGTTGCGCTGGCTGGCGCCGCCGTCGGGTCGGTCCAGCTCGTGGCGATCGGACTGCTCGCCGCAACGCTCCAGACGGTGGCCCACGCCATGGCCAAGTCGACCCTGTTCGTCGCCGTGGCGACCATCGAAGCCGCAGCCGGAACCGACGAGCTCTCAGCCCTGCGCGGGATAGGACGGCAGCTGCGCTGGAGCGGGGGCGCGTTCGCGATCGCGGCGGTCACCTTGGCCGGGCTCCCACCGACGATCGGCTTCGTCTCCGAGTGGTTCGTGCTGGAGGCACTGATGCAACAATTCCGGCTCCACCACCTCGCCCTCCAGCTGGGCCTCGCCGGAGCCGGTGCGCTGGTGGCGCTCACCACCGGGCTTGCCGCACTGACCTTCATCCGACTGCTCGGACTGGTGATCCTCGGACCCCGTCCGCCCGGGATCCATCGATCGGAGGAGACGAGCAGCCCGGGCAAGATCGGCCTCGTCCTGCTGGCTCTCGGCTGCCTCGTCCCGGCCGCCACCAGTCCCTGGGAGTTCCGGTTCATCGCACGAGGACTCGGCCCCCTCGTCCCCCGCTCCGTTGTGCTCCAGTCACTCAAGCAACCCTGGGTGCTCCAACCCGTCTTCCGGGGATTCTCCATCCTCTCCCCGTCGTGGTTGTGGATCGCCCTCCCTGTCGCCGTGATCGGTGTCACGCTGGGGGCGATCGGCTGCTCAGGTGGCCGGTACTTCCGGATCCGTCGGGTGCCGTCGTGGCATTCGGCAACGGCCGGGGTCGCCGGCCCCTCCAGCACCACGCCGTTCGGGTTCGCCAACCTCCTCCGGCACGTGCTCGGCAACGTCCTCGGCGTGAGCCGAACCGTCCGGGTGATCGATCCTGACCCCGCTCGTCCACTCCCACCGGGCAGCGCCGCGGTCGAGACCCGCACCAGGGTCGTGGAGCCGGTCGAGACGTACCTCTACCGGCCGGCACGGTGGGTCGGTCTCCGGTCGGCACGAACCGCCAAACGTTTCCAGTCGGGCAACCTGGCCGCCTACGTGGCCTACATGCTCATCGCGTTGATGGCGGTCCTGGCCGTCACCGCGTTTCTCCATTGATCGAACGAGGAGGTCCGAGAAAGTATGGACGAGCGGACAAGTGAGGGTGCCGAGCCGGCGTCAAGGGAGCAGCCGACCGCCGGAGTGTTCCGCCATGTGCTCGTGGCCTTCGACGGCTCCCTCGACGCCAGGCGGGCGGCGCTGATCGCCACCGAGCTGGCCGGGGAGATCGGGGGCGTCGTCGACGTGCTCCTCGTCGTGGCACCTCCACCCCACGTGGAGACGGACGAAGACCTAAAACGCGCCGAGAAGGCCGGGCGGGAGAACCTGTCGGCCGGGCTGTCGGAGGCCACCAGGGGATCGGCCGAGACTGGGGCCATGTCCGTCCACGTCGTCTTTGACCACCATCCGGCCCAGGTCATCGCCGAGCATGTCCGCATGCACGGGATCGATCTGGTGGTGATGGGGGATCACGGCCGCGAACAGGGAACCCACGGTGGGATTGGACGCGTCCTTCAGCAGGTTCTCGCCCTTCGGCCCTGCCCGGTCCTCGTCGTCTGACTCCAGACCTCCAGGCACCGGCTGGTCGCGCCTGGTGCCACGTCAGGCGTGGTGGGGATGTCGTGAGGTTGGGCCGCGCCACGTCGGGAACCCGCCCTTCCGCCTGGTCTGCCACGGGCGTCCTCCGTCATGGGCGTCACACCGTCATGCCACCATGGCCGCATGCCCACCCAGGCCCCGGCTCGGCGCCACGCGACCACCGCCCCGGTCCCTTACCGGGGCGACACGGTTCTCGACCCGGGCGGCCACCCCCGGAGAACCCCCTCCCGAACACGGCCCGTCACTCCTGTCGTCCCCAGGACCGCCCCCGTTGTCCACCACTCCTCCACAGCGGGCGGGGGGGATATCCTCAGCTTCCGGCTCTGGCGTTCCACACGGCTGATCCGTCAGGGTTAGAGGGCCATGGTCCACGCCTTCGACGACGCCCGCACCCGACCCTACGGAGGGGACCACACCGGCGCAGCGACTCCGGGCCGACTGCCTCCCCACAACCTCGAAGCCGAGGAGTCACTGCTCGGCTCGATGCTCCTGTCCCGTGACGCCATCGCCTCGGCCATGGAGATCTGCCGGCCGGAGGACTTCTACAAGCAGTCGCACGGCCTGATCTTCACGGCTATCACCTCCCTGTTCAGCCAGGGGGAACCGGCCGACTGGGTGACCGTGACCGAAGAGCTGCGGCGGCGGGGGATGCTCGACCGGATCGGGGACCCGTCGGTGTTCGTGTCGCTCCAGGCGAACACCCCGTCGATCGGAAATGCCGAATACTACGCCAAGATCGTGGAGGAGCACGCCCTGCTCCGCCGGCTGGTCTCGGTGGCGGGAGAGATCAGTGAGCTCGGCTACAGCGTGCCCGGAGACGTCTCGGCTGTGCTCGACCGGGCCGAGTCCCTGGTGTTCGACGTGGCCCAGCGCCGGGTCGTCGACTCCATCGCCCCGCTGAAAGAGCTGCTGGGGGAGAGCCTCGACCACCTCCAGCGGCTCTTCGACCGTGGCGACACGATCACGGGGCTGGCCACCGGATACGCCGACCTCGACGAGCAGCTGGCCGGGCTCCAGCCGTCCAACCTCGTCGTGGTGGGCGCCCGACCGGCCATGGGGAAGACCAGCTTCGCCCTGGGCATCGTGGCCCACGCCGGCATCCGGCTCACCACGCCGGTCCTCTTGTTCTCGCTGGAGATGAGCCACCTGGAGCTGACCCAGCGCCTGCTGTGCTCGGAGGCCCGGGTGGACGCCACCAGGATGCGCACGGGCCGGCTCCAGGAGGCGGACTGGCCGAAGATCGGGAACGCCATCAGTCGGATGAGTGAGGCACCGATCTTCATCGACGACAACCCGAACCTCACGGTGATGGACATCCGTGCACGCGCCCGACGCCTGAAGAGCCGCGAGGGGCTCGGCCTGGTCGTCGTCGACTACCTCCAGCTCATGACCGGCCGACACGGAGCAGAGAACCGCCAGGTGGAGGTGTCCGAGATCAGCCGCGGGCTGAAGATCCTCGCCCGTGAGCTGGAGGTGCCGGTCGTCGCCCTCTCACAGCTCTCCCGGGGCCTGGAGATGCGCCAGGACAAGCGTCCGATCCTGGCCGACCTGCGGGAGTCAGGGTCGATCGAGCAGGACGCCGATGTCGTGCTCTTCATCTACCGTGACGAGATCTACCATCCCGAATCCTCAGAGCAGGGGACGGCAGAGATCATCGTGGCCAAGCACCGCAACGGGCCGACGGGCACCACGAAGCTGGCGTTCCTCGACCACCACACTCGCTTCGCCAACATGAGCCGGGTCTGAGCCCGGCTGCGCCCAGCTCAGTCCGCTGCCTCGACCTCTACCGCCAGCTCGAACACCACGTCGCCATGGAGCTCCACGCGGACGCCGTGGGTCCCCACGGTCTTGATCGGCTCGTCGAGGAGGAGATGACGGCGCTCCACCACGGCACCGGTCTGGGCCTCGACCTCACGGACGATGTCGGCAGCTGACACCGAGCCGAAGAGCCTCCCACCCGAGCCGGCCCGGGCAGCGATGTGGATCGGAGTGCCGACCAACGTGCGCGCGATGGTCTCGGCCGACTCCCGGTCGCGGGCGTCACGCAAGTCCCGGGAACGGCGCATGGCAGCGGCCTGGGACTCCACGCCAGGCGACGCCAGGATCGCTTTCCGTGTCGGGAGGAGATGGTTCCGGGCGAACCCTCCCGAGACGTCGATGATGTCACCCCGCTTGCCCACCCCGCCGACGTCGCTACGGAGGAGCACCTTCATCGGACACCCTCTTCGATCACGAGGACGTCGCCAGCGGTGGCCGCGTCGCCAGCGGTGGCCGCAGCGCCGGCGGTGGCCGCAGCGGGTCGCGCCGGAGCGCTCGGAGACGCCGGGCGTGTCCCGGCGTCGTCGGTCTCAAAGCGCCGGCGTGGGCCCTGACCGCCTTCACGGCCTTCCCGGCCACCGGTTCCACCATCCCGCCCGCCACGGCCGCCGCGCCCACCCGGGCGCTCCGTGGTCGTCCGCTGGGTATAGGGGAGGAGCACCAGCTCACGCGCCGTCTTGATGGCGAGCGCCACGTCCCGCTGGTGCTGGGCACAGTTCCCCGAGACTCGGCGGGCCCGGATCTTTCCCCGGTCACTCATGTACTTCCTGAGCATGTTGACGTCTTTGTAGTCGACCCATTCGATCCGGTCCTTGCACAACGCGCACGGCTTCTTCTTCACCCGCCGTCCGGTTTCCTTCGGAGCGCGCCGGGACGTGGTCCCACGGTCGTTGCTGCGTGCCATCTAGAAAGGCTCCTCGCTGTATCCGTACCCTGCACTGCTGGGACCGGGGTCCCCCCCGCCTCCCTGACGACCGCCCGGTGGCGCGCTCCGCGGCGCGCCACCGCCGCCGCCAACGGGGCCGTCTCCGGGCCCCCGTCGCTCGTTCTTCGTCACCTGGGCCGTCGCCCACCGGATGGACGGACCGATCTCGTCGGCCACCACTTCGATCTTCGAGCGTTTGTCGCCCTCGGGCGTCTCCCAGCTCCGCTGCTCGAGCCGACCGGTCACGATGACCCGGGCGCCTCGCGTCAGGCTCTCGGCCGCGTTCTCGGCCATCTCGCGCCAGCACACGACGTCGAAGAACGACGTCGCCTCCTCCCACTCCTGGGTCTGGCGGTTCTGCCACCGGCGGTTGACCGCCAGTCCGAAGCTGGACGTCGCCTGACCAGTGTTGGTGAAACGGAGCTCCGGATCCCGGGTCACGTTCCCGACGAGCGTCACCGTGTTCCCGTTCGGCATCTGCTCACGCCTCCCGGGTGACGGACGCGAGACGGCGTCCGGCAACCTGGTCGGGGATCCGCATGACCTTGTGTCGGATCACCTCGTCGGCCAAGACCAGGACCCGCTCCATGTCGGCGACCGCCGACGGTTCGGCCAACAGCTCGATCACCACGTAGTAGCCCTCCCGCTTGTGCTGGACCTCGTAAGCGAACGCCCGCTTTCCCCAGCGCTCGACCTTCCCCGGCGTGCCGCCCTTGGCGCGGAGGGCAGCGAGCGCCTGGTCGAGGACGCCGTTGACCGCCGCCTCGTCGGCACCGGTATCGAAGATCACCATCGTCTCGTAGGGCCGCATCGGCGGCACACCTCCCTCTGGATCGGGCATGACAGGCACCCGAGCCTCGCCGGAGCGAGGCAGGTCGGAACCACGACGCACCCGGGGGCGCGACGCGCTGACCGGTGCAGTGTAGCCGAGGGTCAGCGGTACGACTCCGCCTCAGTGGGAAACCGGCCGGCCCGGACATCCCCGGCGTAGGCGGCGACGGCGACGCCGATCACGTCAGCCAGCTCGGCATACCTCCGAGCGAACCTCGGAGCCCGCTCGTTCAGACCGACAAGGTCGTGGAAGACCAGGACCTGCCCGTCACATCCCGGTCCAGCCCCGATCCCGATCACCGGCACGCCCACCCGTTCGGCCACCGTTGCTCCGAGCGATGCCGGGACGCCCTCCACCACGATGGCGAAGCATCCGGCCGCCGCCAGGGCGACGGCGTCGTCGAGCAGCGTCGTCGCCTGCGCGTCCGCCCGTCCCTGAACGCGGTACCCACCCATAGCGTGGACCGACTGGGGGGTGAGGCCAAGATGACCCATCACCGGGATCTCGGCCCCGAGCAGCGCCTCCACCATCGGAAGCCTGGCCCGGCCGCCCTCGAGCTTCACCGCGCCCGCCCCGGCGCGGATGAGCGCCGCTCCGTTGCGGACCGTCTCGTGCACGTCGAGGTGGTAGCTGAGCCAGGGAAGATCACCGACGACGAGCGCGCGGGGCCGCGCCCTCGCCACCGCCGCCGTGTGGTGGACCATGTCGGCCATCGTGACCTGGAGGGTGTCGTCATACCCCAGCACGTTGTTGGCCACCGAGTCGCCTACCAGGATGATGTCGACACCAGCCGCATCGACGATGCGCGCCGTGGGGGTGTCGTATGCCGTGACCATGACCAGGGCACTGGCCCCGTCCCGCCGCTTGTGGGTCCGGACATCAGGGACCGTCACGGCCACTGTCGGTGCCTCGGGCATGGGCCTCGCTCCTTCCCTCCCGTCCAGCGCACCAGGGCTGCCGGCGGGGTTGATCGGTAGAATGCGACGCTGCCCACCTCGGCACCCCGGAGGGGCTGGGGGCGGGACCACCTGCGCCGGCGACACGTCGCCGGGACCGACACTACCCGGACCGGCGCCACCGGCGCCGACGCTGCGGACCGGCGCCATGACGTCACGGTGGAGCGGCCTATCCTGGCATCAGGTTCAGGGAGTCAGGTCCGGACCCTGCCGCCGGCGGCCGTGCGGCGGGGGGCGGTACCGGCGCCGGCCGGGTACATCCTGGTGAGGTGGTTCCATGAGCACAGCGGGCACACTTCGATGACGTAGCACGCCACCGGCTCCTTCCGGCGCTCCAGCCGGAGCAGCTCCTTCTTCGAGCTGACGCACCGGCCCCCGGACGGGAGCCTCGCGCCGAAGACGAAGGTGACCTCGGTCAGTGCCGGCTCCTCGCAGATGGGGCAAGGCTCGGGCACCGGGCTCCCGACGTGGCGCGCCGCCCGGAGGAGCTCTGGGTGGGCATCGCACACGTCCAGCCGCGACAACCTGCCCTTCTTGAACTCGCTCACGACGGCGTTACGCGCCAGGCGGTACTCGACCTGGCCTCCCGTCGGGGAGGTCGAGATCCCATCGAGCGATCCAGGGTGGAAGCCCACGCCCCTCAGGGTAACCCGATCCGCCCGCACCGACACCACCGGCGGCGGTGTCGACGGCACCACCAGCTGCTACGTCCCAGGGTTCCCACCATCCCGGGGGAGACGGTCGCCCGGCGCTTCAGACGCGGTAGCGGACGACTGCCACGTCCCCTTCGCCGTCGGGCTGCACCGTGCTCGTCGTGCCGCCGTCGGGCTGCACCGTGCCAGCGTCCGCCAGCTCGACCACCCGACCCTGGGCCGCGAGCAGCACGAGGTGGGCGGCCGTCTCTGCCACCGCCAAGGTCTGGTTGAACACGTCCAGCTCGGTGAGCGGCCGGGCCCGACGTGTCCAGCGGATGCGGTTGGCTACTTCCCACGCCGTGCTGTCACCCGACGCGACGGCCGCCTCGATCTCCGACAGCCGGGCGTCATGATGGGCAATGAGCTCGTCGATCCGGGCGTGCACGCTCGACGTCACCGGTCCGTGCGCCGGGAGGAGCACCGCGTCGGGCATGGCCCGCACCCGTGCCAACGAGCCGAGGAACGCTCCGAGCGGGTTGGCGGTGGGCGCCGGCTCGAACCCGATCGACGGGGTGATCCTCGGGAGGACGTGGTCGCCGGCGAAGAGGATCCCCGCCGCCGCGTCGTGGAACACCACGTGACCCCGGGTGTGGCCAGGGGTCTCCACCACCGTCAGGATCCGTCCAGCGTCGAGCACCAGCGGGCCTTCGGTGATGTAGGCGTCGGGGAGCTCCCACTCGATCCGCTCCGGCCCCCCTCGGGCTGCGGTTTCTTCCTGGATGGTGTCGGCGAGCGCACCTGCGCCGTTCCTCCGGATCTGACGCAGTCGGGACGAGAGCGGGCGGTACTCCCGTCCGTGCAGCAGCTCCACGGTCGGGCGCTCACCCGCACCCAGGTGCACCGGCGTCCCCAGGTCTCCGCGGATCGCCACCCCCAGGGTGTAGTGGTCCCGGTGGGCGTGGGTGACGAGGAACCGCCGGATGTCGGCCAGACCGCAGTCGAGCCGGCCCACGGCATGAACGAGGAGCTCCCGCGCACCGGGGATGTTCCAGCCCGAGTCGACCAGCACGAGCGCGTCCCCGTCCACCACGACATAGACGTTGACCGCCCGGAGCCCGTCGTTGGGCAGAGGCAGTGGCACGCGATAGACCCCGGGCGCCACCTCGTAGAGACCGGGCTCCGTCCACTCGGCGCTACGACCGGGTGATGGGCTGGCAACTGGCTCGGTGTCGGGCATCGCATGCGAGTGTAGGGAACCGGCGCCGACGGCGGGTCGACCGGCTCGGGTTGCGACGGGGAGGGCAGGGTGGTGTTCTGGATGTCCTGCGAGGTCTGGTCCTCGCGCCGTGACTGTGAGGTGGAGAGCCCGTGGCTGACCCGATGATCGTCTACACCCATACCGACGAGGCGCCGGCCCTGGCGACGTACTCCCTGCTGCCAGTGGTCCGTGCGTACGCCGCTACCGCTGGCATCAACGTAGAGACCCGGGACATCTCCCTGGCCGGTCGCATCCTCGCCGCATTCTCCGATCGACTGGCGCCGGACCAGCGGCTGGCGGACGCCCTGGCCGAGCTCGGCGAGCTAACGGGGTCGCCGGAGGCGAACATCGTCAAGCTACCGAACATCTCGGCGTCGGTCCCCCAGCTGAAGGCGGCCATCGCCGAGCTCCGGGCGGGCGGCTACGACCTACCCGACTATCCCGACGACCCGAAGTCGCCCGAGGACCGCGAGACCCGTGCCCGCTACGACAGGGTGACCGGGAGTGCCGTCAACCCCGTGCTCCGGCAGGGGAACTCCGACCGGCGAGCCCCCGCCTCGGTGAAGAGCTACGTCCGGTCCCACCCCCATCGGATGGGCGCCTGGAGCCCGGACTCGCGCACCAACGTCGCCACCATGGAGACGGGGGACTTCCGCTCCACGGAGCAGTCGGTCGTCGTCGACGCCGCCGGGTCGGTCCGCATCGAGCTCGTCACTGCCGACGGCGGCACGACCGAGCTGCGCGAACCGGTCCCCGTGCTGGCAGGAGAGGTGGTGGACTCGTCCGTCCTCCGAGTGGCGGATCTCCGCCGGTTCCTCGACGCCCAGATCGCCCGGGCCAAGGCCGAGGGACTGCTGTTCTCCGTCCACCTGAAGGCCACCATGATGAAGATCTCGGACCCCATCATCTTCGGGCACGCCGTGCGGGCGTTCTTCCCCCGGACCTTCGAGCGCTACGGCGACGTGCTCGCCGCCGCCGACCTGAGCCCCAACGACGGCCTGTCCGCCATCCTCGCCGGGATCGAGGCGCTCCCCACCGGGGCGGAGATCCGGGCGTCCTTCGACGCCGAGTTGGCCGCAGGCCCGGCACTGGCCATGGTGGACTCCGGCCGGGGGATCACGAACCTGCACGTGCCGAGCGACGTGATCATCGACGCGTCCATGCCCGCCATGATCCGGAGCTCGGGGCACATGTGGGGTCCCGACGGCGAAGAGTCCGACACCGTCGCCGTCATCCCCGACAGCAGCTACGCCGGCGTCTACCAGGCCGTCCTCGACGACTGCCGTGCCCACGGCGCCTTCGACCCCACGACCATGGGGTCGGTCCCGAACATCGGGTTGATGGCCCAGGCGGCAGAGGAGTACGGCAGCCACGACAAGACCTTCGAGATGCCCGCCGACGGCACGGTGCGCGTCGTGGACGACGCCGGGCGGGTCCTCCTCGAACAGCAGGTGGCGACCGGGGACATCTTCCGGATGTGCCAGACGAAGGACGTCCCGATCCGTGACTGGGTGAAGCTGGCGGTGACCCGGGCCAGGGCCTCCGGCGACCCGGCGGTGTTCTGGCTCGACGAGAACCGCGCCCACGACACCAACCTGATCGCCAAGGTCCGGGCCTACCTTCCCGAGCACGACACCGAGGGCCTTCGCCTCCAGATCATGGCGCCGGTGGAGGCGATCGGGTTCTCCCTGGACAGGATCCGCCGGGGTGAGAACACCATCTCCGTGACCGGGAACATCCTGCGTGACTACCTGACCGACCTCTTCCCGATCATGGAGCTCGGGACAAGCGCGAAGATGCTGTCGATCGTCCCGTTGCTGGCCGGCGGCGGGCTTTTCGAGACCGGGGCCGGCGGCTCGGCCCCCAAGCACGTCCAGCAACTGCTGGAGGAGAACTACCTCCGGTGGGACAGCCTCGGGGAGTTCCTGGCCCTGGCCGTCAGCTTCGAGCAGGTGGCCCAACGCTACGGGAGCAAGCCGGCCCAAATCCTCGCCGACACCCTCGACCGGGCCACGGGAACCGTCCTCAACGAGGACCGCTCGCCGTCCCGCAGCGTCGGCGGCATCGACAACCGCGGCAGCCACTTCTACCTGGCGCTCTACTGGGCCCAGGAGCTGGCCGCCCAAGCCGAGGATCCCGCCCTGGCCGAGCGCTTCGCTCCGCTCGCCGCGACGCTCGCCGCCCACGAGGAAGCGATCGCCGCCGAGCTCATCGCCGTCCAGGGCCGGCCGGCAGACATCGGGGGCTACTACCTGCCCGACCCCGTGCTGGCAGAGGCCGTCATGCGACCCTCGACCACGTTCAACGCGGCACTGGACGCCTTCGCGCGCACCAGCCGGTAGGGCGCGACGCCCGGTAGCGGTGCGGCTGGTGGCGCACCTCCCCGTCCGCCGTTCCTGATCGGCTCGCGGGTCCCCGAGCGACGATCAGCGTGGTCGC
>DAHXOA010000013.1 GCA_027365145.1 Acidimicrobiaceae bacterium
CGCCATCACGTGGTCCGCCACCGGCCCCCGGACCCGAAGTACCTCGCCCCGCCCCCGGTCGAACAGCGCAGGGGATCCGGCCCGCACGTGGAGGAGCGACCGGACCACGTGGAGCTTCACTCGGCCGTCACCCCACTCGGCGAGCAGCGAACGGGCCCGAGCCGTGCCATCCGGCGCCGTGCCATCCGGCGCCGTGCCGGTGACGGGAACTTGGGCCAGGAGAGCGGCCAAATGGTCGAATGCCACGGGGCGCCGGTTGTCGGGGTCCATGAGCGAGAAGTCCCACGTCTCGGAGCCCTGGTAGAGGTCTGGCACCCCGGGCAGTATTGCCTGGAGCGTCACGAGGGCCAGGGAGTTGGTGGCGCCGGCCGGTCCGATCCGCCCGACGAATCGGTCCAGCTCGGTGCGAAAGCGCGCCCCAGCAGCACCGAAGAGATCGTCGACGAAGGCCGTGAGCGACGCCTCGTAGCCTTCGTCGGGATCGAGCCAGCCCGTCTTGCGCTTCGCCTCGCGCGCGCCCTTCTGCACCGCCGCCGCCACCCGGGCGCCGAGGTCGCCGAGGTCGCCGGCGGCAGTTCCGGGGGCGACCGGCCACACCCCGCAGCACGTCTGGTACACCACCAGCTCATCGTGGCCATCGGGTCCTCCCCGATGCTCGATCGCCGGGGCGTGACGGCGGCGCCACCTCCGCACGAGGTGGGCCCACTCGTCAGCTGCTTCGGACAGCACCCACAGCCGGGCCCGCACGTCCGCGCTCCGCTTGGAGTCGTGGGTGGATACCGCGTTCAGCGTCGACGGGTGGAGGCGGCCACGGTCGGCCAGCGCGGTCAGGACCGATGTGGGGTCGGCCGCCGGGCCCTCCGGGAGCTCCCCCACCTCCGCCTGGGCCACCAGGCCGGTGTAGCGGTAGGACGCGGTGTCCTCGACGCCCTTCGCCATAACCGCTCCGGTCAGCTGCTGCCAGCGCCGGACGACCTCCACCCACGTCGGGGCCATCGGCTCCCCACCGTGCTCCCCTGCCGCGGTCCCGACCGGGGCACCGACCTCGACCAACCTCCGGGACACCACCTCGAGGGCACGGCGACCCTCTGAGCCGAGAGAGGGGGCAGCCCGAGCCGCCGCCTGGTCGATCCGCGTCTGGTCGGTCGTTCTCCCCGGCGTACCCGCCGGCGTGCCACTCCCGGTCCCGCCGAGGTAGGTCCGGTACACGTCCAGGTTGATCGTCAAGGCTCGCAGCGCGGCAGTCACGTCGGTGACACCGAGGTCCATCCCGGGATCGGATACGGACAGCGCGCCGTGAGCCAGATGCCCGAGCCGTTCCAGCACTGCCGGGAAGAGCTGGTCGACGACGTCGCCCTTGGCTTCGGGCACGAGCTGGGCGAACGCCCGTCGGTCCCCCGTGCAGCCGGCGCCCAGACGGGCCAGGGCCGCGACGCCCCCACTGTCCACAAAGAGATGCGCAGCGGCAGCCGCGAACTCGTACCCCGTCGTCCCGTCGACCGGCCAAGTGGCGGGGAGGGACTCGTCACCGGCCAGGATCTTCTCCACCAGGATCGTGGCCGGCTGGGCTCGCCGCCGCCGGAGGTCGTCGGCCAACCGTGCCAGGTAGCCCCCGGGGTCAGCCAGCCCGTCGACGTGATCGACGCGGAGACCGGCGATGCGAGGATCGCCGGCCAGGTCCACCAGGAGCTCGTGGGTCGCTCGGTAGACGACCGGGTCCTCCACCCGGACGCCCACCAGCCCGTCGACGTCGAAGAACGTCCGGTAGTTGCCCTCGTGGCGGCCGAGCCGCCAATAGGCGAGGCGGTAGTGCTGGCGAGCCAGCAACGCAGGCAGGTCCTCAGCACCGCCGGGCGCAGTGGACCCGAGCGCACCGCCGGGCGGATCGCCGGGCGGATCGGCCCGCAGCGGGTAGCGCCGGTCGTCCAGGACGAGGACCGGATCGTCACCGTCTGCCCCGACCTCGAACGCCCCGGCGTCAAGGAGCGCGGCCAGCGGAGCGCCCAGCTCGGGGAGGAGCACCCTGCCCTCCTGGTCCGCCCAGTCGACGTCGAAGCACCGCGACACGGACGACTCCCGACCGCGCCGCAGGACGTCCCACCACCACGGATTGGAAGGATCGACGGCCTGGTGGTTGGGGACGATGTCGACGAGGAGGCGCATACCGTGCCTGTCCAGTGCCGCCAAGAGGTCCTCCAAGTCCTGGGCGGACCCCAGGGACGGATCGAGCCGGGTGGGGTCCACCACGTCGTAGCCATGGGCGCTGCCCTCCCGCGCCGCCAGGATCGGCGACACGTAGAGGGTCTGGACGCCCAGGTCGCAGAGGTAGCCAACGAGCCGACACGCTCCCGCGAAGCCGAGCCCGTGGAGCTGGAGGCGGTAGGTGGAGCCGAGCGGCCGGCCGGCCCCGGCGGGACGCGTCATCGCCCGAGTCGCTCGGAGTGGCGCAGGAGGAGAGTCGAGTGGGCGGTGAGGTTGACGGCGTCGTTCCTGATCAGGCGCGACCAGGGGCCGGGCCGGGCCGTGTTGAGCAGCTCGACCCACCACCCGGACCGCTCCATCTTGGGAAGGGTGTAGGACCTGGGTCGAGGCCCGGCGTTGAGGAGGAGCAGCAGGGTCTCGCCCCGGGCTGACCGGCCCCTGGCGTCGATCTCGTCGGCGGCTTCCCCGAAGAGCAGCATGCCGATGGACTGGTTGCCCGGGTCCGACCACTGCTCCTCGGCCATCTCCTCGCCGTTGGGGCAGATCCAGGTTACGTCCTTCGTGGCCAGGCCCGGCAGCGGCTGCCCCGTGAAGAAACGGCGGCGACGGAGAATGGGGTTCTCCTGGAGGATCTCGACGAGCTCGCCCACGAAGCGGTAGAGCCCGTCGCCCGGCTCGCCGTGGTCCCAGTCGAACCAGCTGATCTCGTTGTCCTGGCAGTAGGCGTTGTTGTTGCCCTGCTGGGTACGGCCGATCTCGTCACCACCGAGCAGCATCGGCACACCTTGGGCGAGCAGGAGGGTGGCGAGGAAGTTCCGTTGCATCCTCTCCCGTGCCCGCTGCACCCGGACCGACGCGGTCGGCCCTTCGACCCCCCAGTTGGAGCTGAAGCTCTCCCCGACCCCGTCCCGGCCGTCCTCGCCGTTGTCCTCGTTGTGCTTCCGGTCGTAGCTGACCAGGTCGGCCAGGGTGAACCCGTCGTGACACGTGACGAAGTTGATGCTGGCGTACGTGCTCCGTCCGCTAGGTGCGTAGATGTCGCTCGACCCGGCCAGGCGCGACGCCAGCTCGGGGACCTGGCCGGGATCCCCGCGCCAGAATCGGCGCACGCAGTCGCGGAACGCCCCGTTCCACTCCGACCAGCCGGCGGGGAACCGCCCCAGCTGGTAGCCGTCCGGGCCGACGTCCCACGGCTCGGCGATCAGCTTGACCGTCGAGAGGATCGGGTCCTGCTGAATGATCTCGAAGAACGCGCTGGGCTGGCCCGCCTCGAACCCCCGCACCAGCACCGGCGCCAAGTCGAAGCGGAACCCGTCGACGTGCATGTCGGTCACCCAGTAGCGGAGGCTGTCGGCGATGAGCGCCATCGTGCGGGGATGGAGGATGTTCAGACTGTTCCCGGTGCCGGTGAAGTCGAGGTACTGGCGCGGGGAGTCGGGGATGAGCCGGTAGTAGACCGAGTTGTCGATGCCGCGCAGGGATAGCGTGGGGCCCAGGTGGCTGCCTTCGGCGGTGTGGTTGTAGACGACGTCGAGGATGACCTCGAGCCCCGCACGGTGCAGCGTCCGCACCATCGACTTGAACTCCCCCACCTGACTGCCGAGCCCGCCCGTCGCGTACCCGACGTGAGGGGCGAGAAAGGCGATCGAGTTGTAGCCCCAGTAGTTGGTGAGACCGCGCTCGACGAGGGAGCGGTCAGCGACGAAGTGGTGGACGGGCATGAGCTCGACGGCCGTGACGCCCAGGCCGAGCAGGTGGTCGACGACCGGGTCCGAGGCCAGGCCCAGGTAGGTGCCGCGGAGGTGCTCCGGCACGCCGGGGTGCCGCATGGTCATCCCCCGCACGTGGGTCTCGTAGATGACCGTGCGGTTCCACGGGGTGCGCGGATGGGCGTCGTCCCCCCAGGTGAACGCCGGGTCCACCACCAGGCATTTTGGCATGCAGGCCGCTGAGTCCCGGCCGTCCCGGGACAGGTCCTCCCCCGGGTCCCCGATGGTGTAGCCGAACAGCTCGTCGCTCCATCGGATCGGGCCGCTCACCGCCTTCGCATAGGGATCGATGAGGAGCTTGTGCGGGTTGAACCGGTGGCCGCGGTCGGGCTCGTAGGGACCGTCCACCCGGTAGCCGTACAGGGCGCCCGGGCGCACGTCGGGCAGGTAGGCATGCCAGACGTGGTCAGTCGCCTCCAGCAGCGGGATCCTGGCGACGGGTGTGCCGGAGGCCGCGTCGTCGAACAGCTGGAGCTCCACCGCGGTGGCATGCTCGGAGAACAGGGCGAAGTTCACCCCCTCGCCGTCCCAGGTGGCGCCCAGGGGGTGGGGGGTACCCGGCCAGATCCTCACGCGCCGCCCATCGCTGCCGGTCCCTGTTGTGCCGTGCCGTCGGGTCCCTGTTGTGCCGTGCCGTCGGGTCCCTGCCGTGCCGGCCATGTGGGAACCTGCACGCGGAAGGCGCTGAAGGCCCAGGGCGCCAGGGTGACGGCGGTGCCTGGCAACCCCCCGGCAGGCACCGGCGAGCCGGATCCTCCGATGGCGGGATCCGCCGAGTCGAGCAGCACCTGCCATGCAGGCTCGTAGGGGACCGACCCCCCTGACCGCGGCGGGACGGGGAGGGCTGCGCCGGCCGCCTCGTCGGCGAGGTTGAGCCAGACGACCACCGCCGAGCCGGCCGCGCGCCGCGTGAGGGTGATCACGGACCCGTGCGCCTCGGCGCGGGCCTGGTAACGCCGGGAGCGGGCCAGCGCCGGTTCGCGCCGGCGCAGGTCGATGAGCCGCCGGTAGAGCTCCCGGAGCATCCAGTTGGGTTCGCCGCCGTGCCGGCCGGGCGCGAGGACGGCCGACCGGAACGTCGCCACGTCGCCGGGGTCCAGGGGCGCGTCGCCGGACGCGAGGGGTCCTATCTCCTGGATCCGACCCCGGCGGACCGCCTCTAGGAGCTCGGGATCCTGGTGGTCGACGAAGTACGGGAACGGCGCCGTCTCCCCGTACTCCTCACCCATGAACAACAGGGGGATGCCCGGGGCCAGGAGCACGGCCGCCGCCGCCAGCCGGAGCCGGTCGAGGTCGACAAGCGATGCCAGGCGATCGCCCCGGGCACGGTTGCCGATCTGGTCGTGGTTCTGGGAGAACACGACGAACCGCTCCGGATCGAGCCCGCCGGACGGGGCGCCGTGCCGCCTCCCCCGGTAGACCGAGTGCGCCCCCTGGTAGACGAAGCCCTGATCCATGGCTCGGGCCACGTCCTCGGCCCGCCCGAAGTCGGCGTAGTACCCGGTGCGCTCCCCGGTCACGACGGCATGGAGCGCGTGGTGGAAGTCGTCGTTCCACTGGGCGTCCATGCCGACCCCACCGGCGTCGCGAGCCGTGACCACCTTCGGGTTGTTGTCGGCGCTCTCGGCCACGAGGGCACAGGGCCGCCGCAAGCCGGCACCCAGCATCGACGCCGCCCGGGTCAGCTCCTCCACGAACGGCACGGCGGTCGGGTCGACGATCCCGTGGATGGCATCCAGCCGGAGCGCGTCGACGTGGAACGAGGCGAACCACTGCACGGCGTTCTGCAACCAGAAGGCGCGCACGTCATCGGAGGCGGGACCGTCCACGTTGACCGCCTCCCCCCACGGCGTGCGGTAGCGGTCCGTGAAGTACGGCCCGTACGCGCCGAGTACGTTGCCCTCGGGCCCGAGATGGTTGTAGACCACGTCGAGCACCACGGCCAGGCCGCGCTGGTGGCAGGCGTCGACGAAGCGGGCGAACCCGTCCGGGCCCCCGTAGGAGTGCTGGACGGCGAACGGGAAGACGCCGTCGTACCCCCAGTTCCGGGTGCCCGAAAACTGGGCCACCGGCATGACCTCCACGGCGGTGATCCCGAGCTCGGCCCAGCCGTCGAGTAGGTCGATGGCGCTGGCAAAGGTCCCCCCCGGCGTCACCGTGCCGATGTGGACCTCGGAGATCACCAGATCGGCAAGGGGTCGGGGCTCGTAGTCCCGGTCGCCCCAGGGTCGGGCCAGCTCCACGACCTCCGAAGGCCCGAAGACGCCGTCGGGCTGGAACCGGGACGCGGGATCCGCGTGCTCGTGGCCGTCGAGCACGAACCGGTACCGCTGACCGGGCCCGCAGTCGTCGACGACGACGGCGCGGTAACCACCGCCCACCTCTGGGACCTCGACCAATCGATCGTGCGCGGCGTCCCCATTGACAACGTCCCCAGACAGGTGGACCTGGACGGATCGCGCCGCCGGTGCCCACAGTGAGAACCGGGTGGCGCCGTCCCCCACCGGCACTGCGCCGAGGAGGGGCATGCCGGTGAGGAGCTGGGAGAGATCGTCGGAGGAACGCTCCGGCGTCATCCGCGTCCTAAGAACAGGCAGCCGAGCGGCGGCGCGGTGAGCGTCAGGGCCCGGGGCTGACCGTGGGCGGGAACGGGCTGGGCGTCCACACCCCCGTAGTTGCCCTGACCACTCCCGCCGTACTCCACGGCGTCGCTGTTCAACAGCTCCCGCCACCTACCCCCATCGGGGACACCGACGAGGAGGTTGTGTCGCGGCACCGGAGTGAAATTGCAGACGACCAGCACGGGGGAGCCGGCTCTCCCCCGCCGGAGAAAGCTGACCACGCTGGTGGTCGCGTCGTGGAGCTGGACCCACTCGAAGCCGGCAGGATCGGTATCGAGCTCGTGGAGCGAGGAGTTGGCACGGTACAGGGCGTTGAGATCGCCGATCCACCGGCAGATACCGGCGTGTGCGGGGGCGTCC
>DAHXOA010000050.1 GCA_027365145.1 Acidimicrobiaceae bacterium
TACTCGATCACCGGGATGTGGTCGGCCCTGGCCGGGTCGATCCTCCTGTGGGGACTGATCCTGGTGGGCTACGCCACCGCCATGGTGTGGCGGTTCCGCCGCCGCTCGACCGATCCGCTCGTCGGCTGGGCCACGCTGGTCGTCTACGTCGTCATCGCGTTCTTCTTCGGGTTGATGCTCGGGCCCGCCAATCCCTTCACCCGGGTGGTGGGGGCCATCCCGAAGAACGGGCTCGGACCGAACGTCCTGCTCCAGAACAACGCGCTCGTGCTGTTCCACCCCCCCATGCTCTACCTGGGCTTCGTCGGCTTCACCCTGCCGTTCGCGTTCGCCGTCGCCTCCCTCATCACCGGCCGGATCGACGACGACTGGCAGACCGAGACCCGGCGGTGGACACTGTTCGCCTGGGCGTTCCTCACCGTCGGGATCGTGCTCGGCGCCTGGTGGTCCTACCAGGTGCTCGGGTGGGGCGGGTTCTGGGGGTGGGACCCGGTGGAGAACGCCGCTCTGCTCCCGTGGCTGGTCGGCACCGCCTACCTCCACTCGGTGATGGTCCAGCAACGCCGCGGCCTGCTACGGGTGTGGAACCTTTCCCTCATCATCTCGGCGTTCTCCCTCACCATCCTGGGGACGTTCCTGACCCGGTCCGGGGTGATCGAGTCGGTCCACGCCTTCTCCAACTCCACCATCGGCCCGGTCATTCTCGCCTTCTTCGGCGTGGTGGTCGCCGTGGGGGTGGGGCTCATCGCCTGGAGGGGGGATCGCCTCCGGTCGCCGGGTGGTATCGACGCGCCGCTCAGCCGTGAGGGGGCGTTCCTCGCCAACAACCTGCTCTTCGTGGCCTTCGCCGTCGTCGTGCTGCTCGGGACCCTCTACCCGCTCCTCTACCAAGCCCTGTCCGGTGGCGAGGTGACGGTGGGCGCGCCGTACTTCAACCGGATGATCATCCCTGTCGCCTTCGGTCTCCTCTTCCTCATGGCCGTTGCCCCTGCCCTCCCGTGGCGCAAGACGACGACGGGCGTGATGCGGAGCCGGCTGGCCATCCCGGCCGCGCTCGGGGTGGTCGTCGTCGTCCTCTGTGTCATCGGCGGCATCCGTGGGATCGAGCCCCTCCTCTGCTTCGGCCTCGGCGCCTTCGCCGCCGCCTCTGCCGGTCGGGCGCTCGTGCTGTCGGTGCGTCAGGCGTGGCGTACCGAGCGCGCTGCGGGCACCCCGGCGTCCCGGGCCTGGCTCGCCGGATGGCGGGGCCTGGTGGGACGGGCGAACGGCGGCATGATCGTCCACATCGGCGTGGTCATCATCGCCGTGGGACTGGCCGGCGCCACCGGTTTCGGCCACCGCACCGAGGTCCGCCTGGCCCCGGGCCAGACGGCCGTCTACGACCAGCACACGGTGACGTTCGAGTCCATCCGGCACGTGACCACACCGTCCCACACCGCGCTGGAGGCAGTCCTTCGGGTCGACCGCGGCGGGATCTTCACCCCGGCGATCAGCCAGTTCGGTTCGGGCACCCAGGCGGTGGGCACCCCGGCCATCGACTCCGGTGCCGTGGACGACGTCTACCTGACGATCGACTCGATCCCGCAGAAGGGGTCGACGTGGACGTTCGGGGTCGTGGTCCAACCGTTGGTGGCGTGGTTGTGGTTCGGGGGAGCCCTCCTCGTCATCGGCTCGGCGCTGTCGGCCATCCCCGGCCGTCGTCGGCGCCGGCCGACAGACCCGGTGTCCCGCCCGGTCATGGCGTCCGGGCCACCGGAGGCCACCGGCCGCGACGGTGGGGGATCGTCGTCGGCACCGCGCAGCGGTGCCCCTCCGGATGGCTCCGGTGACCAGCTCGTCCCCGGTGACGGGACTGACGGATCGGCAGGGGGCGAGACACCGGGTCCGCACCGGGACGTGCCCGTCCCGGTGGGCACGAGTGGCGACGGATGACCGACAGCATCACCGGTACCGCGTACTCCCCGTCCCCCGCCCCGGGGGCGGGACCACAGCTACCCCCCGCCCCGGGGGCGGGACCGGCACTCCCGGTCGCGGGGGCGGGGGACCTCCCGGTACGGTCCCGCCACACGGCGAGGTGGATCGGTCTCGGGGTGCTGGTGGTGGTGGCAGGGCTGGTCGCCGTGCTCGCTACCCGCCCCCCCGCAGCCCAGGTGGTCTACTCACCGCTGGTGGGCAAGCAGGCCCCGCCCCTCAGCGGCACCACGGTGACGGGATCGCACTTCGCGCTGGCGGCCCGGCCGGGCCACTACGTGGTGGTCAACTTCTTCGCCAGCTGGTGCACACCATGCCAGCAGGAAGGGCCGAGCCTCGTGAGCTTCGCCTTCCAGCAGCAGCGCTCGGGCGGTGCGTCCATGGTGAGCGTGGTCTTCGACGACACGACATCGGCTGCCCGGGAGTACCAGGCCACCCTGGGTGCCACCTGGCCGACCCTGGCCGACCCGAGCGGCGTGCTCGCCTACGAGTACGGGGTGGGCCAGCCTCCATCGACGTTCGTCATCGCTCCCGACGGGCGGGTGGTGGCGGCCGTCGTCGGCACGGTGACGGCGTCCGAGCTCGACGGGCTCATCCTGCGGGCGGAGGCGACCCACCGATGACCCGCAGGCGTACCGCGATCTGGGTCGGCTTCGGAGCGGTCCTGCTCGCCGCGCTCGTCGTCGGGAGCGGGGTGTTCTCCTCGGGGGCGCAGACCGCGGCCCAGCGGGCCACCGCCATCGGCTCGGTGCTGAAGTGCCCCAGCTGCGACGCCCTGTCGGTGGCCGACTCGTCGGCTCCCACCGCCGTCACCGCCCGCGCCGAGATCCGGCAGATGATCGCCGAGGGACGGACGAACCAGCAGATCGAGGCGGCGCTGGTCGCCCGGTACGGCACGGCGATCGAGCTGCTGCCCCCGGCGTCGGGGTGGGGCCTCCTCGTGTGGCTGCTTCCGGTGGGCGGCGGGGCCATCGCCCTCCTGGCGCTCGGGGTGGCGTTCGAACGCCGGCGCGGCGCACTGGCGGCAGCCGGGTCGGCAGAGCGGGTAGACGTGGACGCCGTGTCCTCCGGACAGGCGGGAGCGGCTGGTTCCGCGGACGGCCGGGGTGCAGCCCAGCGGTGGCGCTCCCGCGCCCGCTCCATACCCCGCGGCTCTCCGGTGACGGCGCGGGGAACCCTTGTCGACCAGGCGAGGTTCCTGCGGGTGTCACTGGCCGACGCGGACGCCGAGCACGAAGCCGGCGATCTCTCCGACGGCGACTACCAGGCGCTGGTGGCTCGGGACACCCGGCGGCTGGCTGCGGTGGAGGGCCTCTTGGCCGCCGCCGCTGTGGCACCCGCCGCTGTGGTTCCCGCCGCTGTGGCACCCGCCGCTGTGGACGCGACGGGCTCGACGCAGCCTGCCACCTTGTCCGCCCGGCCGTCGCGCCGTCCCCGGACCCGGCGTCAGAAGATCCTCGTGGGCGGGGCATCGCTCTCGTTCGCCGGTGCCGTCGTCCTGGCCGTGGTGCTCGGCTCCGGGACGCGCCTCCCCGGCGACACGTTGAGCGGCAACATCGTCTTGAGCCAGCAGCAGACGATCACGCGGCTGCTCGCCCAGGCGGCGACTGCGGAGAACGAGGGGAAGGTCGACCAGGCGGTCCAGGCGTACCAGGCGGTGCTGGCCCAGAGCCCGAAGAACGAGCAGGCGCTGGCCCAGCTCGGGTGGATCGAGTTCGAGGCCGGTTCGTCCGCCGGGCAGGCATCCCTTGTCAGCGCCGGGCAGGCGAAGGTGACCGAGGCCGTCGGCCTGAACCCGGGCGACTACGCGGCCCACCTCTACCTGGGCACGATCCTGTACCTGAAGGACCACGAGGCGACGGCCGCCGTCGCCCAGTACTCCCAGTTCCTGGCGGACGACCCGCCGACGACGGTGGTGGACCAGGCGGCCTCCACCATCCGCCAGGTGTACCAGGCGGCCGGGACACCGCTGCCGACATCCGTGCCCCGGTCCTGAGCGACCCCGGGGCGCGTCCGCTCACCCACTGGCGGCAGGGTGGGAACCGCCGTCACCTTGGCCGGCCGGGGCCGGGCCTGTCCGGCGGTCAGGATCGCAGGGCGCGTAGCGACCGGACGACGTCGGGGAACGCGCCCGAGAACGCGTCTATGTCCCCGTCGGTCGTCGACCACCCCACCGAGACGCGCAGGGAGCGTTCGGCGTCGACACCCATAGCCGCCAGCACCGGGGACGGCTCCAGGGACTCCGACGAGCACGACGACCCGGAGTGGACGGCGATGCCCACCCGGTCCAGGCCGACCAGGATCGGCTCCGCCTCCACGCCGTCGACACCGACACACACGAGGTGGGGGAGGCGGGACCGCGTATCGCCGTAGCGCCGGCATCCCCCCACACCCAGGATCTCCTCCGCCAACCTGTCCGTCCGGACTGTCGCCACCGCCATCTCGGCATCCAGCCGGCTCTGGTCGCCGAGGGATCCAAGGGCATCGAGCACGGCGCCCAGCCCGACGGCGGCGGGAACGTTCTCGAAGCCGGCCCGCCGGCCCCGCTCCTGGGCACCACCAGCCAGGAACGGGTCCAGCCGGAGACCTCGACGCAGCACGGAGACCCCGATCCCCACTGGGCCTCCGAGCGTATGCGAGCCGAAGGACACGACGTCGGCGTCCAGGGCGCCGACGTCGGTGGGTACGTGGCCGACGGCGGCGGCGGCATCCACGTGGACCCGGACCCCGCGTTGCCGGCATCGTTCGACGACGGCGGCGACGGGCTGGAGAGTTCCCACTTCGTGGTTGGCCCACTGGCAGTGGCACAGGCACGGCAGGACCCCGTGCTCAGCCAGGCATCGGTCGAAGGCGTCGTCGACGGCCGCCGGCTCAATGGTGGCGTTCCCGCCCACCTCGATCCAGGTCACCGGGGCGGCACGGGTCGACGCCTCCCTGACCGACGAGTGCTCGACCGGCGCGCAGGCGATCGGCCCGGCGGCGGTACGTCTCGGTCCGCCGCCGACCGACCCCATGCCCGTGGTACCCCAGACGGCGGCGTGGACCGACTCGGTCGCGCCCGAGGTGAGGACGACCTGGCGTGGCCGCACGCCGACGAAGGCGGCGACCTGCTCGCGGGCCTGCTCCAGGGCGTCGCGCACCTGGCGTCCTTCGGTGTGGACCCGCCCGGGGTCGCCGGTCGCGCCGGCTTCGTCCCACGCCTGCATGGCGGCACGCGCCTCGGGCCGCAACGGCGTCGTCGACGCGTGGTCGAGGTAGTGGCGCACCGGCAAGGGGTCAGACCACCGCGACGCAGGCCTCGTCGCCGCGGGCCCGGGAGGACAGGAGCACCGGGACCGGACCGTCCTCGTGCTCCCCGCACAGGCCGGCGAGGAGGCCCCGCACCATGCCCCGGTCGACGGCGCAGAGCACGGGGAAGCGGGAGGCGGTGTCGCCGAACGGGCAGGCATCGGCGATCACCGCGGTGGCACCCTCCTGGTCCTCGGCGTGGGCGGCGAAGCCGTGGGCGGTGAGCGTGGCGGCGATGGTGTGCATGGCAGCGCGCAGCGACTGCTGGCGCTCCCCGGGGGCGATCGACGTCGCCAACGTCCTGCCGTACTCCTCGCCTACCCGTTCGGCCATCTGCTCGGCGACGACCGGACCCAGGAGCTGGAGAGACTCCTGGAGCAACAGGGCCAGGAGGTCGTCGCGCCGCGAGAGCAGATCGAGTGTGGGATCGTCGTCGCTGGCCCGGTACCGCTTCGCCGGCCGTCCCGCCCCCTGCCCGTCGAGGCGCTCCATGCTCACGTCCAGGTAGCCGCTGGTCGCCAGGCGGTCCAGGTGGTGACGGGCCACGTTCGGATGGAGGGCGAAGCGCGAGGCCGTCGCGGTGGCGGTGACGTCGGGATGGTCACGGACGAACAGGTAGATCTCCCGCCGGGTGGGGTCGCCGAACGCCGAAGTGACGGCGGCCACCGTCGAAGAGAAGCGGTCGTCCGGCAGCGTCGACATGTCCTCTAGTCTACCGGGGACGCCGAAAAAACCCGAGGAGCAGCGTGATGTCCATCGACGAAGCCCAGGTGCGGTCGGCAACTGGTGAGGTCGTGGAACCCGAGCTCCGGCTCCCGCTCTCCGAGCTCGGGATGGTGCGGGGCATCCGGGTGAAACGCCATCGGGTCACGGTCGAGGTTGCCCTGCCGGTTGCCGACTTCCCGGCGGCGGCGCTCACCGACCGGGTCCGGGCCGCCCTCGGGGTGCTTCCCGACGTCCACGAGGTGATCGTCGAGCCGTCGGTCATGTCCGACGGGGAGCGCCGTCGCCTCCGGATGACCCTCCGGGGAGAGGGCTCGACCGGCCCGGCAGGCGCCACCGGCGACCCGTCCGACCACGACCACGACCACGACCACGACCACGACCACGACCACGACCACGGGGCGCAGGCAGTCTCTCCCACGCTCGGGCACGAGGACGGCCGTCCGAACCGGTTCATGGAGCCCCGGTCCCGCACCCGGGTGCTCGGGATCTCGTCGGGGAAGGGGGGTGTGGGCAAGTCGTCGGTGACGGTGAACCTGGCGGTGACGCTGGCCCGGCTCGGTCGCGACGTCGGGATCCTGGACGCCGACGTCTACGGGTTCTCCGTGCCGAAGATGCTGGGCGTCCGCGGGCAGCCCCTCATCATCGACGACCTGGTGATCCCCCCGGCGGCGAACGGGGTGCGCTGCTTGTCGATGGGGTTCTTCGTGCCGGACGAGACCCCGGTCATCTGGCGGGGGCCCATGCTCCACAAGGCGCTCGAGCAGTTCCTGGTCGACGCCTACTGGGGCGAGCCCGACTACCTCCTGGTCGACATGCCGCCCGGCACCGGGGACGTGACGCTGTCGTTGGGGCAGTACCTGACGAAGACGGAGGTCTACGTGGTCACCACCCCGCAGGCCGCCGCCCAGCGCGTCGCGCAGCGCTCTGCCTATGCGGCCCGGAAGCTGAAGCTCGCCGTCCGAGGGGTGGTGGAGAACATGAGCTGGTTCACCGGTGACGACGGCACCCGCTACGAGCTCTTCGGGTCGGGGGGCGGGGCAAGCCTGGCCACCGATCTCCAGGTGCCCCTCCTCGGGCAGGTCCCGCTGGTCCCCGCCCTGCGGGAAGGCGGCGACGAGGGGGTTCCGGTCGTGGTGGCCGACCCCGACGGTGAGGCCGCCGCCGCCTTCTCGGCGCTCGCCGCCCGCATCGACGAGTTGGGGCCCGCCCGCGTCTACCGCAAGGAGCTCACCGTCCGCTGACACCGATCCCGACCGGAAGGTCGTCGGGGTCCCAGCCGATCTCGGCCACGGCCCGGCTGAAGGCATACCGGTCGGTCATCCCGGCCACGTAGGCCACGGCGGCCCGGTACGCCTCGGGAGAGCCGGCTGTCGGTGAGTCGGTTGGAGGGGCCCCGTTCCCCGTTGGTGTAGCCGGGATCGCAGACGGCCGGTCTGCATAGTGCTCCACCAGGGCCTGGAGGACCCGAACGACGGCACGACCCTGGTCGACGGCGCTCGGGCGCAGGTAGATGTGCTCGTAGTTGCAGGCCCGGAACGCGCTCAGGGCGGCGGCGTGCTCCTCGTCCATGCCGACCTGGCCGGTCTCGACGATCGTGGTCACCACGGCGTCGATGAACGCCCCGAGCTGCCGACCCCGGCGGAGCCCGCACGATCGGCGGACTTCTTCGGGGAGGATCGACGGGGCAACGACCCCACTGCCCACCGCGTCCTCGAAGTCGTGGCACACGTAGGCGATGCGGTCGGCCCAGCTCACGACCTCCCCCTCGGGGGTCGCCGGAGCCGGCCGAGACCACGAGTGGTTTCGGATGCCGTCGAGGGTCTCCCAGCACAGGTTCAGTGGGGCCAAGGACACGTCGGCTCCCCAGGGGGCATGGTCGAACCCTCCCTCGACGTAGGGTGAGAGCGCGTCCTCACTGGCGTGACCGCCGGGGCCGTGGCCACAGTCGTGTCCCAGGGCGATCGCCTCGGTGAGGGCGGTGTTCAAGCGGCAGGCCCGAGCGATACCGGTTGCCACCTGGGCCACTTCGAGCGCGTGGGTGAGCCGGGTGCGCTGGTGGTCGTGGGGGAACACGAAGACCTGCGTCTTGCCGGCCAGCCGCCGGAACGCCGTGGCGTGGAGGATGCGATCCCGGTCGCGTTCGAAACACGTGCGCCACGGGTCCGGCGCCTCGTCGGTGGCGCGGCGGCCAGCGGCCGTCGACCGGGTGGCTCCGGGGGCCAGCTCGCGGTTCTCGAAGGCCTCCCGCGCGGCACGGCCGAGGCGGCGGTCGGTACCATCGACCTGACCGACCCACGCCATCGCCGCGCTGTCGGCGTGGGCGAGCCGGACACCGGTGGCCGCGGCGGGCGTGCCGTCCATCGTGGCCGCCCACGAACGGCTTCGCTCGGTCTCTTCCTCCATGGGCCCAGTGTGCACCACCGGTGCGTCACACGGTCCCTGTCGGGGATCGCGACCTCCGGTGAGCCTGTATCGTCGGGTGGCGCCGGTGCCGTCACCGGATGCAGCCGGAAGGAGCGTGTCAGGTGGACGTGCGAATCGGAATCGTCCAGTCCGTGAAGGAGCTCGACGTCGAGTTGGGCAGCGACGTCGATCGCGACAAGCTGCTGGCAGAGATCGAGTCCACTCTCGCCACCGAAGGCGCCATGCTGTGGCTGACGGACCGGAAAGGTCGCCGGGTGGGCGTCCCGGCGGCGCGGGTCGCCTACGTCGAGGTGGACCCGCCGGTCGCCGACCGCAGGGTGGGCTTCGGGGTGTCTTGAGCCGTCCCCCGGTGAGGTCGCAGCCCGGCGCACCGGTGGGTCCAGAGCCGGGAGCCCCGAGGTGAGCTCGCTCCTCGATCTCCGCCTGGTGTTCGTCACCGGGAAGGGTGGGGTGGGGAAGACCACCGTGGCCTCCGCTCTGGCACTGCTCGCGTCCCAGCGGGGGAAGCGGGTGCTGATCTGCGAGGTCGACGGGAAGGGCGACGTGGCCGGTCTCTACGAGGCCCCGCCCACCGGCTACCAGGAGCGCGAGGTGCTTCCGGGGCTGTTCGTCATGACCATGGACACGGAGGCCTCGCTCCGGGAGTACCTGAAGCTGCAGCTACGGATCCCGGTGGTCGGGCGGATCGGGCCGCTGGCGAAGGCGTTCGACTTCGTGGCCACGGCCGCCCCCGGCGTCCGGGAGATCCTGACGGTGGGGAAGTTCTGCTACCAGGTGCGGGAGCGCCAGTACGACCTGGTCGTGGTGGACGCGCCCGCCTCCGGGCACATCATCGGCCAGCTGGCCGCCCCCCAGGCCATCAACGAGCTGGTGAAGGTGGGGCTCATCCGCTCGCAGACGGACTGGATGCTCGACATCCTCTCCGACCCGGCCCGCACCGGTCTCGTGGCCGTGTGCACGCCGGAGGAGATGCCGGTGAACGAGACCATCGAGCTGGCGGATCGGGTACGGACCGAGACGACGGTGGCGCTCCGCGGGGTCGTGGTGAACCGGGTCCTCCCCGAGCTCTTCGGCCGGCAGGAGGAAGAAGTCTTCGACGCCCTGTGCTCGGCGCGACCCCGGCGCCGTCTGGACGGGCTGGTCGGGGAGGAGGCGGCGACCGTCCTCACGGCGGCTCGCCTGGCGGTGACGATGCGGCGTACCCGCGCCACCCACCTCGACCGGCTCCGTGCCGGGATCGATCCGGCCGTTCCCCTGTTCTTCCTGCCCTACCTCTTCGCCCGGTCCCAGGGGCTCCGCACGACCCGCCAGGTCGCCGCCTCACTGGGTGAGGAGCTCGGGTTCTGATGGGCGCTCCCCGGTCCACAGGCAGCTCGTCGGGACCCAGCCGCCGGCGTACGCCGTCGAACAGTGGCGCGTCCGCCAGGTCCCGTTCCACGGTCGCTGCGCCCCGTCCGACTGCGCCTCGAGCATCGTCCGGCGCTCCGGCATCGCTCGACGCCCTGGTCTCGGCAAAGGAGATCGTGATCGCCTGCGGCCCGGGTGGGGTGGGGAAGACGACGACGGCGGCGGCCGTGGGGTTGCAGGCGGCGGTGCACCACGGAGGCAAAGTGCTGGTGGTGACCGTGGATCCGGCGCGGAGACTGGCCGACGCGCTCGGGCTCGAAGGCATCGGGAACGCCGAGCGCCGGGTCCCCGACGACGCCTTCCGGGCGGCAGGGCTGAAGCCTCGCGGCGAGCTGTGGGCGGCCATGCTCGATACCAAGCAGTCATGGGATGCCCTCATCCGACGGCACGCCCCGGACCAGCGCACGAAAGAGGAGATCCTCCGCAATCCCCTTTACCAGAATATCTCGGGTCGGTTCGTCCAGAGCCACGACTACATCGCCATGGAGCGGCTCTACGAGATCCATGCATCGAGCGCCTACGACCTCATCGTGGTGGACACACCACCGACCAGGAACGCCCTGGACTTCCTGGATGCGCCCGAGCGCCTGGCGGACTTCTTCTCCTCCCGGCTGCTGCGCTGGCTCATCGTCCCGTACCGATCCAAGCTCGTGAACGTGGCGACGAGGCCGTTCTACCAGATTGCCGACCGGATCCTCGGTACGCAGTTCCTGGCCGACATCTCGGAGTTCTTCGTACTGTTCCAGTCGATGTACGACGGGTTCGTCGAGCGGGCCCAGTCGGTCACCCGCCTCCTCTCCGACCGGCGCACCACGTTCATGGTGGTCGCCACCCTTGAGGCCGTGCCGTTGCGGGAAGCCGAGTTCTTCGCGGACGAGCTCACGAAACGCCACCTCCACCTTGGTGCCATCGTCTTGAACAAGGTCCTTCCGGAGTACTTCACCGACCCGGGCGCCACTACCGCTGCCGCCGCCATGAAGGAGCGGGCCGGCGAGCTGGCCACGGCCCTCACCGCCGACCTCGCCGCCGCCGGTTCGGGTTTGGGCGACGGAGAGACGATCCGCCGGGTCCTCACCGAGGTGGCGGAGAGCTTCCTCAACTTCCACGTGGTGGCGAACCGGGAACGCGACGAACGCGCCCACCTCGCCGTAGTCCCCGAGGTGCTCTGCGCCGTGCCTTTCTTCGACACCGACATCTTCGACCTCGCCGGCCTGATGCGCCTGGGCGAGCAGATCTGGGACCGCTGACGACTGCGCTGACGACTGCGCTGACGTCTGCGAGCCTCGCCTGCCCTACGATGCGGCAGTGACCGCCATCATGGACCCCGAGGCGACCAGCGGGCTGACCACGTAGGAAAGGACCCACCCGTGCTCGACTACCACCTCCACCTCTGGCCGCACTTCGAGAGCGACGTCGAAGCCACCGTCGAACAGGTCACGGCCTACTGCCGGCGAGCCGTCGACGCCGGCGTGACCGAGATCGCACTGACCGAGCACCTGTTCCGGTTCGTCCAGACCGACAAGCTCCTCCACGGGTTCTGGGACCAGCTCCCCGGTGAGGCGCTGCGCCCGGGGATGGCCGCCTACTGGGAGCGTCACGCCCGCGTCGATCTCGACACCTACGTCGAGGTCGTCCAGGCGGTGAAGGCGGAGGGCCTCCCGGTCGTGCTCGGCATGGAGGGCGACTACTACCGCGACCGGATGGACGAGGTGGCGGACCTGCTGGCCGACTACCCCTTCGATGTGCTGCTCGGGTCGGTGCACTGGATCGGGGCGTGGCGGTTCGACGTGCTGAACGACCCCCAGGTCATGGCGGAATGGGAGGTACGGGACATCGACGCCGTCTGGGACGACTACACCCTGGCCATGGAGGAGCTGGGCGCGAGCGGGGCGTGCGACGTCTTCGCCCATCCGGACCTGGTGAAGGTGGCCGGTCACGTCCCGGCGGTACCCGACGAGTTCTACGACCGGATCGCGGAGGCGGCGTCGGCGTCGGGGATGGCCGCTGAGCTCTCGTCGGCCGGATGGCGCAAGCCGGTGGGGGAGGAGTACCCGGCACCGCCGCTCCTGCGCCGTTTCGTCGACCTCGGGGTACCGCTCACGACGGCCTCCGACGCCCACGGCCTGCCCGACGTCGCCGATCGGGTGGACGACCTCCGTGCGGTGCTCACACGCGCGGGGGTCGACGTGCTCCACGGCTTCCACCATCGCCGGCCGTGGCGCGTGCCGGTAGGACCTCCCCCGGGCCCGGCGGACCGGCCGGGGCCGGACACACCGGCACCTCCCGCCGCTTCGCCCGGGGCCGGCTGATGGACGACGTCACACCGGGCCGGACCTGACGTGGCGACCCCGGCCGAGCTAGCGCTGGAGCGCACGGATCTCACCCGCCACCAGCTCGATCACCTGAAGCGGCTGATGGCCACGTGGGGAGTGCTGGCCGACCTCTCGTTCTCGGACCTCATCCTTCTCGCGTCCGTGACGGAGTCCGAACCTCACCCGAGAGAGCCGGGCCCGTCGTTCGTGATCCTCGGTCAGATGCGTCCGTCGAACAGTGCCACGGTCGTCCAGTCCGATCTGGTGGGCCAGAGCGTGGGCGGGGTCGACTGGCCGCTCGTCACGGCTGCCTTCCAGTCGGGAGAGGTATCGCGTGGAGAGATGCAGGTCGACTTCGCCGAGGAGCCGGCGCGGGTCCAGTGCATCCCGGTGCGGATGGAAGGGGAGACCGTCGCCGTGATGGCGAGGCTGGCGGCGGGGTCGGGTCGGCGGCCCGGCCACCTGGAACGGACCTACCGCGACGTCTTCGACCGGTTCGCGATCATGCTGACAGAGTCTGCCTTCCCCTTCCCGGACGAGTCGTTGGCGGCCGAGGAGGCCCCCCGGGTCGGGGACGGCATCGTCCTCGTCGACGAGGAGGGACGGGTCCGCTACGCCTCGCCCAACGCCATCAACGCCCTCCATCGCATGGGTATCTACTCCCAGCTGGAGGGGAGGAGGCTCTCGGACCTCGGACTCCAGGAGTCGGCGATCGAGTGGTCGCTCGCCTCCGCGCTACCCGTGGTCGAAGAGGTCGAGCGCCGCCCGGACGTGACCGTCTTGATGCACTGCATCCCGCTGTTGGAGAAGGGGTCGGTGACCGGCGGGCTGGTGTTGCTGCGCGACGTCACCGACGTCCGTCGGTTGGACCGCCTACTGCTCTCGAAGGACGCTGCCATCCGCGAGGTGCACCACCGAGTGAAGAACAACCTCCAGACGATCTCCGCGCTCCTGCGTCTTCAGGCCCGGCGGCTGGAAATGGGCAAGGGCCGCCTGGCGCTGTTCGAGGCGGAGCGTCGGGTACGGTCGATCGCCATCGTCCACGAGATCCTCTCCCGAGACCCGAGCGACCAGGTTCCCTTCGACGAGATCGTGACGTCGCTCGTCCAGATGGCCAAGGACTCCGCGCTCCAGTCGCGCCAGATCGTCTTCCACGTGACCGGCGGGCTGGGCGACGTACCGGCCGACGTGGCGACACCCCTGGCTGTCGTCCTGGCCGAGCTCCTCCAGAACGCGGTCGAGCACGCATTCGCCGACGATTCGGGTTACCCGGGCGCGCACCACATCTCGGTGGCCATGAGATCGTCGGCCCGGTGCCTGACCATCGAGGTTCGGGACGACGGCGTGGGCCTCCCCGACGGGTTCGACATCAACGACACCGAGAGCCTGGGGCTGTCGATCGTGCGTGACCTGGTGCGGAGCCAGCTCGAAGGCACGATCTCCATGGAACGTGCCCCGTTCCCGTTGGGGGGCGGGGAGCAGAGCGCCTCCGGGACGGTCGTGACGATCGAACTCCCTGCGGTGGAGCCGGGGCACCCGGCGTGGTGACACTGTGGGTTCGGGTCCGTCCCGATCCGGGGGGGCCCGATGAAGCCCAGCCCGGCCCGGACGGCGGGGTCCCGCTTCAGGCGGCAGTGGTCACGAAGCCCGGCGTCGGGCGGCCAGCCACGCCTTTCGGAGCTTCCGTCGCTCCTCTTCGGAGGTGCCGCCCCACACGCCCGACTCCTGGTTCGTCGCCAGGGCGAAGTCCAGGCACGGCTCGATGGCCTCGCAGGTCCGGCACACCCGTTTCGCCGACTCGATCTGGTCGATGGCGGGGCCCGTCGTTCCCACCGGGAAGAACAGGTCGGGCTCTGTGTGGCGGCACGCCGCGGCCCGGCGCCAGTCGCCGTCATCCCACTCGACAGTTCGGTTCCACACGAGGGCCACGATGCTTCCTCCGCGATCTCTTACCCAGTCCCCCCTCGATTGTGATTCTATTCACATGACGGAGCCGAACAACCACGGCGTGTCGCCACTTGTACCCAGGGGTGCCCACCCAGGGTACTCACCGGCGGGCGTCGAGGCAAGCAATTTTCATCGGAAGTGCAGCCGGAAGTGCAGATGTACAGGAGGTCTCGCCCGTGATGATCCTGGCCCACCGGGGTATCGTCGATCGTGGTCGCGCCACGACGGAGAACACGATGGGGGCGTTCCTCCTCGCCGCAGAGCGTGGCGCCGACGGTGTCGAGCTCGACGTGCGCGTGACGTGCGACGGTGCGCTCGTCGTCCATCACGATCCGACGATCGGTGATCTCGGACCCATCGCCGACCTGACGGCACCCGAGCTGCCTGTCTCCGTGCCCCTCCTCGCCGACGTCCTGGGCGCACTGCCGGGCCTGTTCGTGAACATCGAGGTGAAGAACCTGCCCCATGAGCCCGGCTACGACCCCGACGAGGTGGTGGCCCGGCGCGTGACCGAGCTCGTGATCGAGCTCGGGATGGAAGATCGAGCCGTGATCTCTTCGTTCCGGCTGCCGAGCCTGGTCTCGGTCCGCACCACCGAGAGGCGGGTAGCCACGGCCCTGCTGGTACCACCATGGCTCGACGCCGACGAGGGAGTCCGTCAGGCGGTGGTCGACGATCTCTCTGCGGTCCATCTCCACCACACCCTGGTGACGCCTCCGGTGGTCGACTCGGCCCACGAGCACGGGCTGGATGTGGGTGCCTGGACCGTCAACGACGCCGAGACCGTGGCGGCCATGGCCGACGCCGGGGCCGACCGTCTCATCACCGACGACGTGGCGGTGGCCCGGGTCGCGACAGGCGACATCCGCTGAGCGGGCCCACGGTCGCCCGACGTGGGTGGGAGCACCCCGTCGGGCGGGTGGTCACGGGATGCCCGAGACCCCGTTCACCAGGGTAAATACCATGGATTGGTCGAGAACCGCCGCCATCGTCAACAATGCAGTGCCATGAACGTCGTCGTGTGCGTGAAACAGATCCCCGATCCGGCTGCCCCGCCCTCGCTCGATACGGCCAACACCCTGGACCGGTCGGGCAAGCTCATCCTTGACGACTCGGACGCCTACGGCGTCGAGATGGCGCTCCAGCTTGCCGACGCTGCCGGTGGGGGTGAGGTCACCCTGGTGTCGATGGCACCCAACGGCGAGGTATCCGGGCTCCGGACGGCCCTGGCCATGGGAGCGGCGAAGGCCATCTTGATCAGTGACGACGCCCTGGTGGGGAGCGATGCGCTCGGGACGGCGAAGGTCCTGGCCGCGGCGATCCGGCGGGCCGGGCCCGATCTGGTGCTGGCCGCCACGGAGTCGACCGACGGCTACACCGGGACGACGCCTGTGCAGGTGGCAGAGCTCCTCGGGTTCCCGTCGGTCACGTTCGCCAAGAAGGTCGAGGTGAGCGGATCGACGGTGAAGGTCGAACGCCAGACCGAGGCCGGGTTCGACGAGGTGGAGAGCCCGCTTCCCGTGGTCGTCACCGTGACCGCCGGCGTCGTCGAGCCGCGCTACCCGTCGTTCAAGGGGATCATGGCAGCCAAGTCGAAGCCGGTGGAGACGCTCACCGTCGCCGACCTCGGTATCGATCCCGCCCAGGTGGGCGCGGCCGGCGCACGACAGGCGATCACCTCGGTCACGGCCGCCGAGGCGCGCCAGTCCGGTGAGATCGTCGTCGACGAGGGTGACGCCCACGAGCGGATCATCCAGTTCCTCGAGCAGCTGAAGGTCCTCTGAGGACCGTAGGAGAGCGAAGACCATGGCTATCGAAAAGATCTGGGTGCTTGCCGAATCGGCGGACGGGAAGCCCACCACCACCACGCTGGAGCTGCTGACCGCGGCGCGATCGCTGGCCGGTACCGTCGAGGCGGTGGGCTGGGGCGAGGTCGCGTCGTGCGCCGCCACGTTGGGGGAGTACGGCGCCACGACTCTGCACGACGTCGGTGACCTGGCCGGCTCCCTCCCCGGGGTTCCGGTGGCGGCGGCCATGGCGCAGGCGATCCGGGCAGGCGGCGCCCCCGATGCCGTTTTGATCCCGGCGACCTACGACGGCAGGGATGTCGCCGGTCGTCTTTCCGCCCGTCTGGATCGTCCGGTCCTGACCAACGTCGTGGGCCTGACGGCGGCCGATGGCGGGCTCGAGACCGAGCACGCCATCTTCGGTGGTGCCCAGGTGGCCAAGGCGCGGTTCACCGGAGAGGGTCCGGGCCTGTTCGTGATCCGGGCGAAGTCGTTCGCCGCCGAAGCGTCGGGAGGCGGGGCTGCGGCCGTGTCTCCACTCGACGTCCCTGATACCGGGACGTCGGGCGGCGCCACCGTGCTGGCCCGCCATGCCGAAGAGCGCTCGGGCCCGAAGCTCGACGAGGCCGAGGTCGTTGTCTCCGGCGGCCGTGGCCTGGGTGAGAAGGACCAGTACGCCATGATCGAGGAGCTGGCCGGGCTGCTGGAGGGCGCACCGGGAGCGAGCCGCGCCATCGTCGACGCCGGATGGGTTCCCTACGCCTACCAGGTGGGCCAGACGGGCAAGACCGTGAAGCCGACGGTCTACCTGGCGTGCGGGATCTCCGGAGCTACGCAGCACCTGGTGGGCATGAAGGGATCGAAGAACATCGTGGCCATCAACAAGGACCAGGATGCGCCGATCTTCTCCGTGGCCGACCTCGGCGTGGTGGGCGACGTCCACAAGGTCGTGCCGAAGCTCATCGAGGCCATCAAGGCGCGCGGGTAGTCCAGCTGGGGCCGGAGGCGGTCAGGTGACCGTCTTGCCGGCCCGGGCGGCGGGACCCGTGCTGTCGGGACGCAGGCGAACGTGTCGTCAGGTGAGCGGCTCAGGTGACTGCGTTGCCGGACTCGTTGACTACCCACCACAGCCCGCCGAAGTCGTTCACGCCTTGGCCCGACGCCTGGCCGGGTCCGGTGTCGGCCACCCAGAAGTAGAGCGGCCAGCGGTTGTAGGTCACCTGGATCTGGCCGTCCTTCCGTGTCGTGGTGCCGAGCAGCGCCGGGTTGATCCCGGGACCGGCGACCGGACGGGTCACTCCCTGGGGGAGGACGAGCGGCGGCCACTCGTTGACGCACAGGCCGTAGCACCTGGAGGCGCCCTGCTTGTCGGGCACGAAGAGGTAGAGGGTCCGACCCTTCCCGTCGACGAGCACCTTGCCAAGGCTGCCCACCGTCTGGAGCTGGACCTCGTAGGTGGGACCGTGGTCAGAAGCGCCGGAGGGCGATGCGGCCGATCCCCCGCACGCGGTGGACAGGCACGCCACCGCGAGGACCATGCCTACGACCACGAGCCTGGTCCCGTCCCTGCGTCCGGGTGACCGGGCAGGAGCGGGAAGTCTGGCTCTCACGTTTCGACCGTAGCGGGACCCCGTTCTTCCGGCAAGAGCGGACAGACCCGCCTCCCGGGTGCACGGCGCTGCCCGCACGGTGACGCGGCTCCGCGGTCGGGCCTGCGCCGGCGGTCGGGCCCGTGGTCGGGCCCGCGCCGGTTGTGGGCCCGACCGCCTATCGTCGGAGGGTGACGGGTGTGCCGACCGGTGATCCCCGTGGGAGGGGTGTGCCATGGCGACAGGCGAGGCCGGACGGGAGATCAGGTTGGTGTCCCGGCCGGTGGGAGAGCCGGTCCCGGGAAACTTCGAGCTGGTCGAGGTACCCCTGGGTGAGCTCGGGGACGGACAGGTGCGGGTGGCGAACCGGTTCATGTCGGTCGACCCCTACATGCGGGGCCGGATGAACGACGTGAAGTCCTACGTACCACCCTTCGAGCTCGGTGCGACCCTCACCGGAAGTGCCGTGGGTGAGGTGGTGGCCAGTCGCTCCGAGCAGCTGCGGGTCGGCGACGTGGCCGTCCACGGGCTGGGCTGGCGGGACTACGCCACCGGCCCCGCTGCGGCCTTCACGGTGGTCGACGGGACGGCCCCGCTCTCCCACTACCTCGGGATCCTGGGCATGCCGGGGTTGACCGCCTACGCCGGGCTCGTCGACGTGGCGCGGCTCGCCCCGTCGGAGACGGTGTTCGTCTCTGGGGCGGCAGGCGCGGTCGGAAGCGCGGCCGGCCAGATGGCCCGGCTCCTCGGGGCGGGGCGGGTGGTGGGGAGCGCCGGGTCCGAGACGAAGGTCCGCTACCTGACAGAGGAGCTCGGTTTCGATGCCGCGTTCGACTACCGCTCCGGGAAGGTCACCCGGCTCCTCGCCGACGCTGCCCCGGACGGGGTCGACGTGTACTTCGACAACGTCGGGGGAGAGCACCTGGAAGCCGCCATCTCGGTGATGCGCGACTTCGGGCGGGTGGCTGCCTGTGGGGCCGTGTCGAACTACAACGCCACCGGGCCCGTTCCCGGGCCCCGGAACCTGGGGCTCGTCGTCGGCAAACGGCTCACCATCCGCGGGTTCATCGTCGGCGACCATGCCCAGTTGCGCCCCGGGTTCCTCGACAAGGTCGGCGGATGGATCCGTGACGGCTCGCTTGTCGTGCCCGAGACGTTCGTCGACGGCCTCGAGCGCGCGCCGGATGCGTTCATCGGCATGCTGCGCGGCGAGAACACCGGTAAAATGGTCGTCCGGCTGGGTGGGACGGCCTGACCGACCGGTCCTGTGCTGTCGGGGATCGCCGCCGGCCGGCGCCCCGGTTCCGGCCGGCGTGCGCGTCCACCGAACCCTGGTACGCGGGCTCACGGAGCCCGAACACAGGGCACGCCGGGGGTTCACGGTGGCCGGTGATGATGGAGGTGTCGGATCGGCACGGTGCCGGTATCCGACGAAAGGAGCCAACATGTCCGTCCTGTCCACCACCCGTCGCCGGGTGGCCGCCGGTGCGATCGCCCTGACGGTCGCCGTCGGTGGCGGCGCAGCCGCGGTGGCGACCAGCTGGCCCTCTGCGACCACCGTGCCCGCAGGGGCGCCGGTGGCCGCGCTCGCGACCACGGGCCCGACGACGTCCACGCCCGCCAGCCCGGTCACCCCGGCCGGCACGTCGGCCACCCACCGCCGCCGTGCCACCATCCGGGACGTCCTGGCCCGGACCGACCACGCCGTCTTCACCGTCAAGCTGAAGGGGAGTTGGGTTACGCTCACCTTCGACCGAGGCACGGTCACGACGATCTCCGCGTCTGCGGTCACCGTGCAGCGCCCGGACGGTGGTGTCGCCACCCTTGCCATCACCTCGACGACGAAGATCGGCCGCAAGCTCCCGGCGACGGCCATCCCTGCCGGCGCGCGGGTCGTCGTCCTCTCCGAGAACGGCGTGGCGCTCCGGATCGTGGAGATGAAGCCGCGTCCACCAGCCAACCCCGGGGCCTCGGCGAACCCGACCACCCCGGCGACGGCCGCGTGATGCCAGACTGACCCGCGTGGCAGGTGAGCGTCGAACGATCGTCGTCGTCGAAGACGATCCGAGCATCGCCAGCCTGGTCGAGCTCTACCTCGACCAGGCTGGCTTCGACGCGGTGGTCGCCGGTGACGGCGTGGCAGGTCTTGCCGCCGTCGAGCGCACCGCCCCCGCCCTGGCGGTGGTCGACCTCGGCCTGCCGGGTGGGCTCGACGGGCTGGAGCTGTGCCGGAGGCTCCGGGCCCGTGGCCACCTCCCCATCGTCATCCTGACGGCGAGGGGCGACGAGATCGACCGGGTCGTCGGGTTGGAGCTGGGGGCGGACGACTACATCGCCAAGCCGTTCTCTCCCCGTGAGCTGGTCGCCCGCATCCGCGCCGTCCTGCGTCGGAGCGACCCTGTCCCGGGGTCGAACGGCGTCCCGCCCGTGATCGTCGTGGGTCCGGTGCGGATCGACACCGCCCGGCGCGAGGTGCGCGTCGAGGACCGGGTGGTGGACCTCACCACCCGGGAGTTCGACCTGCTGACCTACTTCGCCGTGAACGCCGGCCTGGCGCTCACCCGGCGCCAGATCCTCGAAGGTGTCTGGGGACCGGAATGGTTCGGCGACGAACGCACCATCGATGTCCACGTGCGCCAGCTCAGGGCGAAGCTCGGCGCCGGCCTCCCGCTGGCGACCATGCGCGGCGTCGGCTACCGGCTGGCATGAGCTCGGGGACCCGGTGCGACGTCGGCTGACGATCGCCATGGTGGCGGTGACCTTCGGCGCCCTGCTCGTCGCCGGCGCAGTCACCCTGGCCCTGACCGTCCACACGACCAGATCGCAGACCGAGCACGAACTGACCGGTGAGGCGTTCACGCTGGCCCAGAGCCTGCACGCGGAGGCGTCCGGTCGATCGGCGGCGCGGCTCGCCCGGCTCCTGGCGACGCTCCGGAAACCCCTGCGCCTGGACGGCTCGGTCCTGGTCACCGTCCGTCCCGACGGCACCCTCGCGCCCCCGTTCGGTCCCGGTCTCCAACCGGAGCTCCCCTCCGGTCTCCACCCGGCGCACCTCGACCTGACCGCCGTGGCCGGAGGCCAGCCGGTCTCGGGGATCGAGGGGAACACCGCCTATGCGGTCCAGCCGTTCCTGCTCCGGTACCTGCGGCGCGGGGTCTTCGTCGAGACCGAGGAGGCTGTGGTCCTGGCCCGCCAGACCCCGACCGGGCTCGGGACGGCGGTTCCCTGGCTGGTCATCGGATCGAGCGCCGTGCTGGTGGTGGCC
>DAHXOA010000069.1 GCA_027365145.1 Acidimicrobiaceae bacterium
CGACGGGTACCTGCGCCGCGAGCAGGTCGGCGGCCCAGAGCTCTACGTGCTCGCCCTGTTGTCGGCCTCAGGGGCGATGGTCATGGGATCGGCGAACGACCTCATCGTCATCTTCCTGGGCCTGGAGATCATGTCGATCGCACTCTACGTCCTCGCCGCGTTCAACCACCGCCGGGCGGAGTCCGGAGAGGCGGCACTCAAGTACTTCATCCTCGGGAGCTTCTCCTCCGCTATCTTCGTCTACGGCATCGCCCTTGTGTACGGGGCCACCGGCAGCACGAACCTTCCAGAGATCGCCGACTACCTTTCGAAGAACGTGGTGGCGTCGAACGGGGTGCTCCTGGCCGGCCTGGCGCTGCTCCTCGTGGGCTTCGGGTTCAAGATCGCCGCCGTGCCGTTCCACATGTGGTCCCCCGATGTCTACCAGGGCGCTCCGTCCCCGGTGACCGGGTTCATGGCGGCCGTGGCCAAGGCGGGGGCGTTCGCCGCCCTGCTCCGGGTGTTCGTCTCTTCGTTCGGCGTCGAGCGGGCCGACTGGCAGCCGATCGTGTGGGCGCTCGCCATCCTGTCGCTGGTCGTGGGGGCCGTCCTCGCCCTGAGCCAGCGCGACGTGAAACGCATGCTCGCCTACTCCTCGATCAACCAGGCCGGCTTCATCCTCCTCGGCGTGCAGGCGGCCGACGGGAGGGGGGTCGCCGCCTCCCTTTACTACGTGTTCGTCTACACGTTCATGATCATCGGCACCTTCGCCGTGGTGACGGTGCTGGCCCGGCACGGCGACCGGGGCCATGACCTCTCGGAGTACCGGGGACTGGCGAAGCGTCAACCGCTGCTCGCCGGCGCGCTCGCCATCCTCCTCCTGGCCCAGGCTGGCGTGCCGTTCACGACCGGGTTCCTGGCGAAGTTCCAGGTGGTCGCGGCCGCCGTCGATGCCCACTCCTACGCGCTGGCGGCTGTGGCCATGGCGTCGGGTGCCATCGCCGCGTTCTTCTACCTCCGGGTGGCGATCGCCATGTACTCTCCACCAGGGGTGTTGGGAGATGCCGTGAGCCACGATCCGGTCGGCGGTGCCGCTGCCGACGGCGCGCCGAGCGGGAGCGGTTCCCCGATCGGGGGAAGGGCGGTCGATCCGATCCCCACCTCTGCCCGGGGCGGCAGGGACGCGGGGGCATCGGCGCCCAGCGTCGCCATGCTCAGCCTGGAGGTGCTCACCGACGAGGCACCTGCGCCGGAGGTCGCCAGTCGGACCGTCCCCGTTCCGGCGCTGACGGCCGCCGCCCTCGGGTTGGCCGTGGCGTTCACCGTGGTCTTCGGGATCGTCCCGGCCCCGATCGTCGACTTCGCCCACCGGGCGACCTTGCTCTTCCTCTGACCCGGCCGGCCGGTAGGGTGACGACAGGAGGCGGACCGGCCGAGCGGAGGTGAGGCGATGGCAGAGCTCCAGAACCAGATCCCCGCTTCCCCGACCCCGTCGCCGGCCCGGGGGTCCCGGGAGCGGCGTGACGTCCTCCGGGCGGTGGCAGTGCTGGTCCTCCTGGCGGCGCTGGTGGCTTTCGTCCTGAAGAACAGCGAAGAGGTGACGGTGAGCTTCGTGCTGTTCGACGCCCACGTGCGGCTGATCTGGGTGTTCCTCGTGACCGCGATCGCCGGCGGGGTCCTGGACCGCCTCGTCCTGTGGTGGAGCCGGCATCGGCGCGGTCCCGCGAGAGGGGCGCGAGGGGCGACCTCTGGTGCCCGGTTGCACCGCTCGTCCGGCCGCGGCAGGGGCTGACCGCCGGCATCCCACCTCTTGCCGGGTCTGGAGGTCCCCCACCGGACCGAGCTTCCCGACCCGTCACCGGCGGGTGGGAACCGTATGGTCCGGTACGGCCTCGGCAGCTCCGGTCGTATCCGCCGGCGTGACGGTGCCGGTCCACGACGTTCCGGGACCGTCTTCGGGGTTGGCTGCATCGTGCGGTGGATCGGCGCCGACCGAACCGGGGATCGTCTCTCCATCGACTGCACCCAGCTCCGCCCGAGCCAGCTCGGTCTCCATGCGGGCCGCCTCCATGCGGCGCTCCGCCCCGACCGCCAGGAGCTTCCCGATCCCGGGGACCTCCCAGAGGGACTCGGCGCGGACGATCGCCACCAACACCGGCACCAGGTGCTCCGCCGTGTCGAACACGACGTAGCGCGGCAGCCAATCAGGATCGTACTTGGCGTTGAACCGCCAGAGCGTCTCGATCTGCGCGAAGCTCGACATCCGTTTGAGGAGCCACCGCTCGGCCCGCTGGACGGGGCCGTCACCCTTCTCACCGTCGAGGGTGGAGCGCAACGCGGCGAAGTTGAGGCTGAGCCCGCGGAAGCCCCCGTCCCGGAGGTGCTCGATGGTGGAGCACAGGGCGAAGTCGAGCAGGCCGTTGGGGTGCTCGCCTGGGTCGCGTCGCATGAGGTCGAGGGAGTAGCCGGCGATCCCGGGTGCCGGTACGAACTGGCACATGGCGGCGGGCTTCCCGCCGGGGTCGCGCACCACGGTGAGGAGCAGGCCGGTGTCCCGGGGATCGAAGACGCGTCCGAGCATCATGGAGAAGCCCCGCTCGTGCTCACCGCGGCGGCTGAGACCCATCAGCTCGGCGAGCTGGCGGGCCAGGTCGGGGTGGAGGCGGGCCGGGTCGAGGAACTCCGCCGTGTACCCCTTCTTGTGGATCCGATTGTGGGCCTGGCGGAGGCTCTTGCGGTCACCACCGGCCAGCGAGAAGCCCTGGACGTCGACGACCGCCTCGTCGCCGATGTAGATGTTGTGCATGCCCGACGCCCGGTAGATGGGTTGCCAGTCCTCGCCGGCGCCCATCACGGCGGGGATCCACCCGTGGCCGTCGGCGAACCGTCGGAACGCTCCCCATACCTGTTCGCGCTCGTTCACCGGACCGATGGGGTCGGGGGAGATCAGGCAGATCCCCCCGTAGATCGCGTAGGCGACGAGGCTGTCCCGGTGGAAGAACCAGCGCTTGTCCGATCGGAGGGCGAAGTAGTCGAGAGTCGACGCGCCGTGGCGCCGGACGATGTCCCGGGCCCGGTACTCAGCGGCGCGTCCCGAGGTGAGCCTCCTGTCCACCACCGGTCGCGACAACAAGAAGAGGGCCAGGCCTGCGAGTGCCAGGCCGAGCGCGAGGAGAGCGGGAGAGAGGAGGCGGTCGAGCCGGAGGGGGAGCACGACGGTGTCGACGCCGACCAGGCGTTCGGCCGCCGCCCACAGCGCCGTACCCCACGGGAGGTGGGTGCGGTGCCGTCCGAGGTGCGTGACGAGCTCGATGGAGGAGCCGGCGAGCAGGGTGATCCCGACGACGCCGCCTACGAGGAAGACGATGGCGGACCGGACCGAGGCCCAGTCGGAGGCGGCCTGGAACTCCCGGCGGTTGACGACCAGGATGGCGAGCACCACCAGGGCGAGGACCGACTCGTCCACGTCGGCGCCTGCCACCAGATGGAGGATGATCGTCGCCACGAGCAGCGCCGCCGAGACCCGCCACGCCCGCCGCTGGCCCCGCAGGATGCCGCGCCCGAGGGCGACGAGTGCGAGCCCGCTCAGGGCGACCAGGGCGCCGGCCGTCTCGGTGGCGCCAAGGGGAAGGAGCTTGAGCACGAGGTTGAGCTGGTTCCGGAGTGGCGGGAGCACGGCGTCCAGGAGGTCGAGCAGCCCGGCGACGAGGATGGCCGCCGCCGCCACCCGCCGGACCAGCCGGGTGTGTCGATGGGCGCGCCGCAGGTCCGACGCGGGTGGCCACGACTCGCCCATCGGGTACGACGCCACGACCACGGGACGGAAGCCCCGGACCGGGCGTCGACGGGCCACGATCCGCTCGGCGACGCTCGGTGACCGGAGGTCGTTGCGGGCATAGAGAAGCCGGGCGTGGAGATCGGCGCCGGTCTCCAGCTCGATCCAGCTCAGGCGACGGCTGTGGAGGAAGACCGGGGGGAGGCCGAGCCTTCCCCGGTACTCTTCCACCACCTCGGTACTGGGACCGATGTTGGCGAAGAACCCGGATCCGAGGTTGGTGAGCTCGGGCTGGAACGTGGCTGCCGTGATCAGCCCCGAGTACCCCCTTTCGAGGAGCGCTCGGGCCCGGTCCCTGGCAGTGTCGTTGGCGGCACCGGCCTCTGCCACGGTAGCGAGGTTGCCGCCTCCGAGCACCGCCCACAGGCGCCGGCTCAGCAGGCCGAGCACCACGGCCAGCGTGGCCAGCACGGCCACTGCCCCGATGGCGGCCACGTTCAGCCGGTCCTCCCAGTCGGCGGTGGAGACGGTGCGCAGGGTGCGCCTGAGGCTCCCGTGGCCGACATGGTGGAGGATCGACGGGTTGATCGCCACGTGGGTCAGGATGGCGACGGCGAACGGAACGAGCAGCCACCAGGCGTGCCGGCCGATGCGCCGGTAGAGCGTCCGGGAGGTGACGAAGCGGGAGAGGGCCGAGGGATCGCTCAGCCGGTCGATGCCGGCGAGCCATGGCGCGTCGGTCGACGACCGTGCGGCGAGCGAGTGCCAGGCGCGCCCCGCCCGGGTCTCGGCCATCGCCCCCGGTTTCGAGTCGGCGGTCGGGTCGAGATCGGTCGCGGTGGCGCTACCGCTACCGGGTTGTCCGGTCCCGTACGCGTCCGGTCCCGGCTCGATCCGGACGACGCGAGTGCTGGCGGGTGTCGACATGGCCAGGTCGACCGGCCCGGCGCACTCGATCCCCGACTCGACCAGGACACGGAGCGGGCACGTGGGCGGGTCCACTCCCGGCTCGTGGGTCCCGGCCTGGTGGACGACCCGGCGGTCCGTCCCCCTGAGGAACTGCCGGAGGGCTCGCTCCAGCCGGGGGTGAGCCCGGAGCGCTTCGCGGGATGCCGTCTCGGGGTCGCCCGCTCCGGTCAGGTCGAACAGGTTCCCGGCGACGACGAGGAGGCCGGGGCCGTCCCAAGCCTCGAGCGCCTCGGCCAGCCGGTTGGTGAGCACCGTGGAGGAGCGGGTCGCCTCGGGGGTGAGGAGCAGATCACTGACGGCCATGACTCTCCGACCGCTGGGCACCTCGATGGTCGGCACTCCCGGCTCCTGATCACAGGCAGCCTGTAGGTCACGGGTCGGCGGGGACCGGTCTCCACGGTCCTCCTCCGCCGTCGGCTGGGGTGTCGTCACGCGGTTCCATCGTAGAGCGGATCCACGGTTAGGCTCGCCTCGCGGGCGGCGCGTCGGTGGGCGTATGCCCGCCCGGCGCTGCCCCCGGCACCGTGGGCCGGACGAGCGAGGAGGGGATCCGATGGCAGATCAGACCGAGGCGGAGGGCCGGGCGGGACGCGCCACCATCGAGGACTATCTGAGCGAGGAACGGGTGTTCCCGCCGAACGCGGTGTTCTCGGCGTCCGCGATCGTCTCCGATCCGGAGGTCTACGAGCGGGCCCGTGACTACGAGGCGTTCTGGGCGGAGCAGGCGGGCGCCCTGGAGTGGTCGCGGCCGTGGCACACGGTGCTCGACTGGAAGCGCCCGTTCGCCCGGTGGTTCGACGGCGGGACGCTCAACGCCTCGGTGAACTGCCTGGACCGCCACGTCGCCGCAGGCCGAGGTGGGAAGACGGCGTTCCACTGGGAGGGTGAGCCAGGAGACACGCGGACCATCTCCTATGCCGAGCTGCTCGCCGAGGTGTGCCGGTTTGCCAACGTCCTCAAGGGGCTGGGTGTCTCCCGCGGCGACCGGGTCGCCATCTACATGCCGATGATCCCCGAGCTCCCCGTGGCCATGCTGGCCTGTGCCCGGATCGGCGCCGCCCACTCCGTCGTGTTCGGAGGATTCTCCTCCGACGCCTTGCGCGACCGGGTGGTCGACGCCGACGCGGCAGTGGTCGTTACGGCGGACGGGGGATGGCGCCGGGGTTCGGTGGTCCGGCTGAAAGAGCAGGTCGACCTGGCGGTAGCCGGGGTGGCGTGTGTCGAGCACGTGGTTGTCGTCCGGCGCATCGGCGCCGGTGACGACGGTGCTGCGGGGAGAGCCGGGGCCGAGGGTGCTAGCGACGGAGCCGGGACCACCGCGGCACCCATGACGGCCGGGCGCGACCACTGGTGGCACGACCTCCTGTCGGGGAGCGACCCGGCCGCCGGGGGCCCCCCCGCCCCGGTGTGCGAGCCCGAGCCCATGGAGGCCGAGGATCTGTTGTACCTCCTCTACACGTCGGGGACGACGGCGAAGCCGAAGGGCATCATGCACACGACGGGTGGCTACCTGACGCAGGTGGCCTACACCCACCGGGTCGTGTTCGACCTCCACCCCGACACCGACGTGTACTGGTGCGCCGCTGACATCGGCTGGGTGACGGGCCACAGCTACATCGTCTACGGGCCGTTGGCGAACGGGGCGACCTCGGTCCTCTACGAGGGGGCGCCTGACGTGCCCGACAGGGATCGGTGGTGGTCCATCGTCGAGCGGTACGGGGTGACCATCCTCTACTGCGCCCCCACCGCCATCCGGACCTGCATGAAGTGGGGGGTTTCTTATCCGGAGCGCCACGATCTCGGGTCACTGCGGGTGCTCGGGTCGGTCGGGGAGCCGATCAACCCGGAGGCGTGGATGTGGTACTCGACGCACATCGGCGGTGGGCGGTGCCCGGTGGTGGACACGTGGTGGCAGACCGAGACGGGAGCGATCATGATCTCGCCCCTTCCGGGCATCACGCCGACGAAGCCGGGGTCGGCCACCCTCCCGCTCCCGGGCATCGGCGTCGAGGTGGTCGACGAGGACGGGAACCCGGTGGCGAAGGGGGGTGGCTACCTGACGTTGACGCATCCGTGGCCCTCCATGCTCCGCGGCATCTACGGAGATCCCGAGCGGTACGTGGAGGCGTACTGGAGCCGGTTCGAGGGTCGCTACTTCGCCGGGGACGGTGCGAAGGTGGACGACGACGGCTACCTGTGGCTGCTCGGCCGGGTGGACGACGTGATGAACGTGTCGGGGCACCGGATCTCGACGACCGAGGTCGAGTCCGCCCTGGTCGATCACCCGGCGGTGGCCGAGGCTGCCGTCGTGGGGGCAGCCGACGAGACGACGAGCCAGGCCATCGTGGCCTTCGTCACGCTCCGGGCCGACGCCGGCCCACCGGACGAGGCCCGGGGTGAGGAGCTCCGCGCCCACGTGGCGGCGAAGATCGGCGGGATCGCCCGGCCGCGCACGATCGTGTTCACTGACGAGCTCCCGAAGACCCGTAGCGGGAAGATCATGCGCCGCCTGCTGCGAGACGTGGCCGAAGGCCGTGTGCTGGGGGACACCACGACGCTGGCCGACCCGGCCGTCGTGGACGAGATCCGACGCAAGGCCGCGACCTCACCGGCCGAGGAGTGACTGCGCCCACCGCACCTCCGAACTGGCTGTGGCAGTCCGGTCCCCTCGACTCCCCGGGCGAGGCGGTGGTGTTCGACGTGGACGGAGTCCTGTCGGACGCGGCCGGGCGCCAGCACCACATCGAGCGCGGCCGCAGGGACTGGGATCGGTTCTTCGAGTCCTGCGGTGAGGATCCGGTGATCGAGGAGGTCGTCCAACTCCTGCACTTCCTCGACCGCGATCTCCAGATCGTCCTGCTCACCGGTCGGCCGATCAGGGTGCAGCCCCAGACCCACGCCTGGCTGGAGCGCTACGGCCTGCGCTGGGACCTGCTTGTCATGCGGTCCCGGGGGGACTATGCCCAGGTCACGTCGTTCAAGCGCGACGTGGTCGACGACCTGCGGGCGTGGGGGTTCGACCTGCGGCTGGCCTTCGAGGACGATCCGGACAACGCCGCGATGTTCCGGCACGTGGGGATCCCTTGCGTCTACATCCACTCCGGCTACTACGGCTGAGGGTCGATCGCCCGGCCGGTGACCGGGAGGTACGGAGAGCGACCGCTCTGGGCCCCGGACGCCACTGTCCCGGACGCCACTGTCTCTGCGGCCCCGGCGGGGGCGTGCTGGCCGTCATGGCCCCGTCGCCAGCCCCGTCTCCCGGCCCATCCGACCACGAAGGCCAGGATCGCCAGAGCGAAGACCGGAACGTCCCCGTAGCGCACGTAGAGGGTCAGGCCGTTACGGCGGGGAAGGGTGGCGAAGAGCACTTGGCGTCGGCCGAGCACCGACTGGCGGAGGACGGTGCCACGGTTCGTGACCACCGCGCTGTAGCCGGTGGGGGCGGCCTGGAGCAGGTCGCGCCCCTGTTCCACCGCCTGGATCTCAGAGGCGGCGACCTCCTGAGTGGGGACCTGCGCTCTCCGGTACGACGACGTGTTCGTGGGCACGATGAGGACGTCGGCTCCGGCGCGCACCGCCGAGCGTCCGCGGTCGGCGTAGAACACCTCGAAGGAGATCATGGTCCCGATGGGACCAGCCGGTGTGCGCAGGAGGCCGCTCTTGTGACCGGGGATGGCGTTGAGCGGTACGGCCGAGAGGTTGGCGATGTGCTTGAAGAACCCCCGGTAGGGGATGTACTCGCCGAAGGGGACCCGGTGGACCTTCTCGTAGTGCGCGACTTCGGCTCCGTTCGGGCCCCACGCCACGGCTTCGTTGCGGAAGTGCGTCGACGACACCGTGGCGGTGACGCCGGCGACCAGGGTGGTGTGCAGGCTCCGGGCCAGCGCGCCGAGCACCTTTTCGGCATGGGAGCCGGCGAGCGGGTGGGATAGCGACACGACATCCTCCGGCCACAGCACCATCTGGGGCGCGTGCCCGTGGTCCAGCCGCTGCATCTCGGCGGTGGCGGCGACCTGGGCGGCGTACACCGTGGCGGGATTGATCTGTTCCTTGGAGAAGCCACGCTTCCCGCCTCCCTGGATGGCGGCAGCCGTGAGCACCCCGCGCGCCGGACCCCCGTCGGGCGCGACGGTACCTCCGACCGTTGCCACGACCACCACAGCGAGGGCGATGCCTCCGACGAGCATCTCCGTCCACACCCGAGCGCGGGAGCCCCGTCGGGCGCGGCGTGGCTGGTTCCCGTCGGGAGTGGGAGCCTCGGAGCCATGGGCGTTGGCGCCGGTCCCTGTGTCGGTCCCGGTCCCGGTACCGGGCGCCAGGTGCGGGCCGACCCACGCGACGAGGGCCCGTGCCAGGGCAGCGACGGCGACACCGCCGACGAACACCACGGCGGTGAGGAGGAGCGGTCCGCCGAGCCGGGCCGCGTTGATCACCGGCCCTCCTGCCTGGCCCAGGAACACCCCACCGAGCGGAAGCCCTCCGAACGGCCAGCGCATCCGTCCCGCCCCCGCCAACGTCATGGCGGCCGGGAAGGCCAGCGCCCGGTGCACAGGACCGCTTCGGGGGGTGAACAAGCAGCCGAGCGCCGGGAAAAGCGCCTCGAAGGCGATCAGGACAACGGCCCCGAAGAGCGTGAACGCCTGCGCCCACATCAGGCCGAGCACGAAGAGGCCGAGCCCGGCGCACCAGCCGGCCCACAGCCGCGTCCGGGCCGGAAGGCCGTCGAGCCGCCAGAAGAGAAGTCCGGCGGCCGGGAAGGCCAGGATCCAGAATCCCCAGGGCGGCAGGGACAGCGCCATCCCCACGCCCGCAACCAGGGATGGGACGGCGATGGCACCGTGCCGCCGGGTCCCGCCGCTCCCGTGCCGCCGGGCCTGGGTGTGTCGGGCCGGTCGGCTCACCGGGGGTCGGCCCGGTTCGGTCGGGACCGGTCCAGGCGTGCAAGGTCCCGCCGGACGTCGGCGGCGGCTCGCCGGCCGGTGCCGATGCAGGCGGGGATGCCGACTCCCCGGTAGGCCGCGCCGGCGACCGCCAGGCCGGGGAGGCCGGCGACCTCGGCGGCGACCGTCGCCATGCGCTCGAGGTGGCCCACTGCGTACTGGGGGAACGCGCCGGGCCAGCGGGTGACCGACGTGGCGTTGGCGCCCGACGAGAGGGAGACGATGGTGCCCAGCTCGGCCAGGGCGGTCGCTGCCAGCTCGTCGTCGTCCAATTCCTCGTGGCGCCGGTCACCGAACCGGCCCACGGACAGGCGCACGAGGATGTCGCCGTCCCGAGCCAGGAGCGGCCATTTGTCGGAGAGGTAGGTGCAGCCCGTCAGAAGGTACCGACGCCCGGAGACGGTCTCCCCCCGGGGCACGAGGAACCCGGTGCCCGTCCGGGGGGTGAGCCAGGCCGACGACGGCAGGCTGGCGGTGACGACCGAGACCGACGCGTGCTCGACGGCAGCCAGGATCCGGGATGCCCGGGGGGCGTGGCCGCGGAGGAGGGTCGAGGTGACCGGCGCCGGAGTGGCCAGGACGATGCCGTCTGCCGAGAGGTGTCGCTCGCCACCGGCAGCTGGGTCGAGCTCGATCGTCCACCCGGCGTCCGTCCGGGAGAGGGCGTGCACCCGGGTGCCGAGCCGGAAGGTCACGCCGGCATCCCGCAGCCGATCCTCCAGCCGTCCCACCAACGAGGCGGTTCCGCCGCGCAGCGACCAGAACACCGGAGTTGGCCGGTCCGGGGTGGCACCGGTCGGTGGGGACGGGGGGCCACCCGGCGCGGCGCGGCGCGGGTTCAGCCGTCGGACCAGGCTGCCGGGCTGGTGCCAGGCCTCCATGAGCGCCGGGAACGTTGCCGCCGCGCTGAGCGCGTCGACGCCACCGGCATGGATGCCTCCCACCAGCGGGTCGACCAGGCGATCGACCACGGCGCGGCCGAGGCGGCCGGCGACGAGATCGCCCACGGCGCGGTCCGTGGTGGCGCCGGCTCCAGCGGGCCGGGGCGCGACCAGGTCGTAGCCCATGCGGAGCCACTCTTGCCAGGTCAGCACGCCCGAGGCGGCAAGCGACCACCAGCGGGTGGGGATT
>DAHXOA010000086.1 GCA_027365145.1 Acidimicrobiaceae bacterium
GCCGGCGGCGGCGGCGGGGGTGCGGGCGGGGCCTCCTATGGGGCAACAACATGCGCTGCCCTCGGAAGTGGCGGAGATGGAGGGGCCGGGTCGTCCTACGCTCCCAAGCCAACGACAGGGCTCACATTGGAGGCTCCCCACCCGGTAGCGACAGCTGCTTCAGTGAAAATATTCTGGGTCGGAAGCTTCCCGGCACCTGTTGCCATGGCTGCGAGCTACAGAACGCCCAGCGGGAAGGCCCTATCCGTCGGCGCCCCCGGGCTGTTGACCAACGGCGAGTCCTACGGAGCGATCCCGGTGGTGAGCACAAAGCCTGCGCACGGGACCGTGTCGATCACATCCGATGGCGCCTTCACCTACACCCCGACCGCGGGGTTCACCGGAACAGACTCCTTCAAGTACTCGGAAACAAACGGGCACGGCACCTCGAAGGCGACGGTCACGATCCACGTGACACCCACCGTCCCGGGCGCACCGCCGAAGCCCACCGTGACCCCGGGCAACGGGTCGGTCAAGGTCACATGGACCGCTCCCACAGACGGAGGGAGCACCATTTCGCACTACACGGTCACCGCCAGCGGCACCGGCACAGGCACAGGCAAGACCTGCACCACCACAGGGACCACGTCCTGCACGGTGACGGGGCTCACCAACGGCACGGCCTACACGTTCACGGTCGTGGCCAAGAACGCGGTGGGCCCAGGCTCGTCCTCGCCGGCGTCGACACCGGTCACCCCGGCCACCGTCCCGGGCGCACCGAGGACACTTGCCGCCAGCGCCAGCGCCCTGTCGATCACCGTCACCTGGGCTGCGCCGCGCTCGTCGGGTGGCACACGTATCCGTTCGTACGAAGTGTTCCGGGGGACGACGTCGGGCACCGTGGGGGCACGTCCCCTTGCCACCGTCGGTCCGACAACATTGGAGTTCACCGACACCTCAGCAGCTGCCGGGGTTCTCTACTACTACGAGGTGGTGGCGACCAACGGGGTCGGGATGTCCGCGTACTCGATTGAAATCTCCGACTCGCTGCTCTCGATCGGGGCCCTGGGAGACCGAATGGCGGGGACGGCGACAGGCAGTGGCTACTGGATCGTGACGGCCACAGGCGACGTCACGGCCTACGGACCGGCGCAGAGCTACGGCTCGATCAGCTCACTCGGTCTGACCGTGCACGACATCGTCGGGATCGCACCGACCCCGACCGGCAAGGGATATTGGCTGGTCGGGGCCGACGGCGGGGTGTTCTCCTTCGGTGACGCCCGGTTCTACGGCTCCATGGGTGGCAAGGCGCTCAACCAGCCCGTCGTCGGGATGGCCGCGGTCCCGACCGGGAACGGCTACTGGATGGTGGCCGCCGACGGCGGGGTGTTCTCCTTCGGGAGCGCTCAGTACTACGGCTCCATGGGCGGCAAGGCGCTGAACCAGCCGATCACCGCCATGACCGCCTCCCCCACTTCGGGCGGTTACTGGCTGGTGGCCGCCGACGGCGGGGTGTTCTCCTTCGGGAGCGCACGCTTCTTCGGGTCGACCGCCTCGAAACCGCCGCCGGCGGCGGTGATCGGTCTGGTCTCCCCACCTGCCGGCACCTCCTACTCGGAGGTGGACCAAGCTGGAGTCTCCTACCAATTCGGCGGCTGAGCCTCAACTGCGCCCGTCCAATTCGGCGGCTGAGCCTCAGCTACGCCCGTCATCGGCCAGTCGAGTGCTCACAACCCCAGGGCGGCGCCGTCCGGGCTCCTCGGGTCCGATGCCCCGGTCAGCAGGACACCGCTCCGGCGGCGCTGGACCGCGACCACCTGGCTGCACCCGACGTCAACCGGCGAGAGCGTCCCGACCAGCTGGACCGATCGACCCGACCGGGTGAACCACTCACTCCACGACTCGGGCACGTCGTGCTCCATCAGCACACCACGGGTCGGCTCGTCCCAGAGATGGAAGGGGGGGCTGCCGGGCGCGTGCAGCACGACACGCGGGGCCGCGACCGCGGTCGCCGGGTCTTCCCCGGCGTGGAGCATGCGGGCCATGATCTGGAGGATGACCTGGGGCTGTGAGTCTCCCCCCATCGCGCCGACCACGTGGGACAACGTGCCGTCATGGCCGGTCACCACTGCCGGCGAGAGCGTGTGGGGTGGGCGGCGGCGGGGGCCGTACTCGGCGGGATGCCCGGGCCGCAGCGAGAAGCCGAGTCCCCGATTGTGGAGGAACACGCCGCTCGATCCGGTGACGAGGTGGGAGCCGAAGTCGAGGGCGTTCGACTGGGTGAGGGAGATGCCCAGCCCGTCGCCGTCGACCACGCACAGGTGGGTGGTGTCGCCATCGCCGTACGGCGCCGCGTCGCGGACCCGTTCCTCCGGCATCGAGATCGGGGCTCCGGTCGACCCGGCGAGGGCGGTGCCGGCCTCACTGGCCAGCGCTTCGATCCGGGCGTCGGCGATGAGCGCCATCCCGTCGGCCCCGTCGTAGAGGACGTCCGGGCGGTCCCGTCCCGCCGCGTCGCAGGCGTCCATGAGCAACAAGGCGAACATCGGGTCCGCCGTATTGGTAGGCAGGCCCAGGTGCTCGGCGATCGAGGCCGATGCCAGGGTGAGGTAGCCCTGCGACGGGGGCGGCACCGTCCACCACGTGTGGCCGAAGGCGACTCGGTGCAGCGGCTCCTCCCAGACGGCCAGGGGCGCGGCCAGGTCGGAGGGCTCGAATTCCCCGCTCCCCAGCGCCAGCAGGTCCCTCCCGAACTCCCCGCCGTAGAAGCCGTCCCGACCGTGCTCGGCCAGGGCCCGCAAGGTCCGGGCCAGCCGGGGGAGGCGGACGAGCTGGTCCACTTCGAGCGGCTCCCCCGTAGGGCAGAGCTCGGTGGGTCCGGTTACGGTGAGCAGCGAGCTGGCCAGGACGAGGAGCAGCGAGGCGCTGAACCCTTCCGAAGCCAAGGCGATGGCCGGCTCGAGGACCGCCGCCAGCGACAGCCGGCCGTACCGCTCGTGCAGGGCCAGCCACCCGTCGACGGCACCGGGCACGGTCACGCTCCGGACGTCGCCCCGGAAGGGCATGTGGGGAGCGCCTTCGGAACGGAGGCGCTCGGGATCGGCGCCGGACCCTGCTCTCCCGGCGGCCACCAGGGCCTCTGGCGGGTTGCCCGGGCTCTGGACCAGGGCCATGAGGTCACCACCCATCCCGCACAGGTGCGGCCCCACGACGGCCATCACCGCGGCCGCCCCGACGGCGGCATCGGCTGCCGAACCGCCCGACCCGAGGAGCATCGTCGCCGCGGAGGCTGCGAGTTGGTCGGCGGCGCACACCATGGCGCGCGTGCCGATGCGCGCTACGTAGGGGACGAGAACAGCCATGGGCGAACCATAGAACGCCGGCTTGGACCAGGCCACGCGGCCGGCCGCCGCCGGCCCGGAGCCGCCAGGTGGGTCAGCGACGTTCGTGGAGACGTCGGAGCATGGCGTGGATCGACCCCTCGATCAGGCGGTCGTTGTCCTTGGCGATGAACCGGTGCACCCGCCGCTCCAAGAGCACCCGGGCGATCGGATTGAGCGCCTCGTAGGTCTCGCGGAAGTGGACCCTCGTGTGCTGGTCGTCGACCGGCTCCAACCGGGTCCACCCCGTGGCCTTGGACCACAACGGCTTGCCGATGGCGTCGTAACGCCACGACACCGGGGGAACGGCCTCGGTGATCCACTCCCAGGACTGCCCCCGACCCCCCGACATCAGGTATCGCGGCACGGGGAAGCGGCAGTGGCGCACCAGGCCGTTGCCGGTCTCGTCGCCGGGGTGGAGCACGTCGATCGACACCGTGTCGGTGGTCACCCCGCGGCGCATCGGGCGCCACATGACCTCCCACACTTCTTGG
>DAHXOA010000099.1 GCA_027365145.1 Acidimicrobiaceae bacterium
CGCATCGCTGCCCCGGACCTTCGACGAGTATTTCGAGGAGGCGGTGGCGAAGGGCTGGTGGGACGGGCTCGACGGGCCCCGCCCCGACGAACCGCCGCGCATGCTGATCGAGTGCGGCGGCAACATGCTCCGGCGCACCCGGGGCGGCGTTACCCAGCTGGGCGAGAACCTGTGGGACCGCCTCGACCTCATCGTGTCGATCGACTTCCGCCTCAACTTCACCGGGCTCCACTCGGACATCGTGCTCCCCGCCGCCCAGCACTACGAGAAGGTCAACTTCCACATCCCCACGTCGCACACGATGCGGCTGACCCTCTCCGATCGGAACGTGCCTCCGGCAGGGGAGGCGAAACCGGAGTGGGAGATCTACCAGCTGATCCTGAAGAAGTTGGCTGAACGGGCCGAAGCGCGGGGCGTGACCGAGTACACCAACCGCTCCGGTTTCGCGTTCCGCCCGTCGGACCTATGGGACTCCTACACCCTCAACGGGTACCTGGCCAACGAGGACCAGCTCGCCGACGAGATCGTGCGCGACTCGGTGTATGCGGGGACTCTGCCCGAGCACACCGACCTCACCCACCTGCGCAAGGTCGGCTTCGAGCAGTTCATCGGCTGGGGCACCAGCCCGTTCGCACTGGCCCAGGCCTCGCCGATCATCCCGGGCAAGACCCACAGCCCGTTCCGTGACCACGTCGAGCGGGGGGCGCCGTTCCCCACCTACTCGCGCCGGGCCCAGTTCTTCATCGACCACCCCTGGTGGATCGAGGCGGGGGAGGCGTTGCCCGTCCACAAGCCCAACCCGCCCTCGGGCGGCAACCAGCCCCTGCGGATGACCTCGGGGCACAACCGCTGGAGCATCCACTCGATGAACCAGGCGAACCCGGTCATCCTCCAGACCCACCGGGGCGAGCCGCTGGTCGAGGTGTCGGTGGAGGACGCCCGCGTCCGGGGGGTGTCCGACGACGACCGCATCCGGGTGTGGAACGACATCACTTCCTTCCGGGCTCGGGCGAAGGTCTCGCCAGGGGTCCGGCCCGGACAGATCATCTCGTACAACGGGTGGGACGGGCACCAGTACGTCGACTGGAAGGGCGCCAACGAGATCGAGGCAGGCATGGTCAAGTGGATCGCCTTCGCCGGCGGCTACGGGCACATCAACTACTCGATGGCCGAATGGCAGCCGATCCCGGTGGACCGGGGTGTGCCGTGTGATTTCGAGCGGGACAGCGTGCCCGTCGGCGAGTGGAGGTGAGTGGAGGTGAGCGTGGGGAGCCTGACCGCACCAGAGGTGGGTGAGGAAGCGCTGGATCCAGACGCCGGCGCCTGGGACGCGATCCCCTCGGAGGGGGTACCGCTGGTGCCCGTCCCGATCGAGGCGCAGCTCAACGCCTACGTGCGGGCGGCCTGGACCGGTCGGGACTACGGTCGGTCCGGCCCGGTGGAGCTGGCACTGGCCCGGCACGGTGACCGGTTGCTCGCTCGCCTGTCGTGGGACGGTTCCGCCGTGCCACCCGGCGAGTTCACCGACGCCGCCGGACTGCTGTTCCCCAGGGAACCGGGCACGGCACCACCGGTGACCATGGGCACGCACGCCGAGCCGGTCACCCTGTGGCAGTGGCGCGACCGGCTCGCGTCCCAACAGGGCCTGCCATCCGCCAGGCACCTCGTGTCGACGGGACCTGGCGTGTTCCGGCCCGTCCCCGCCGGCGGTGAGGTGAGCGCACGGTCGTCGCGGGCTGGTTCCCGTTGGTCGGTCGTACTGGCCGGCCCGGTGGAGGCGCTGGCGACAGGGAGCGTAGGCGTGGCGGTGTGGGCCGGCGCCAACGCAGAACGAGCAGGGATCGGTGCGGTGTGCGCTACGTGGGTCGAGGTCGCACCATGAGCCCCGTGCGCCAGGTGCGCCCGGGGAGTCGTGAACGGGAAGAGCAGGAGACGTGCGAGGGACGGGACGGCCGGTGATCGAGCGAACGAGGATGGGCGAGTACGGCGCCAACGGGGACACGGGCGAGGGTGCCGGAGCTCCCGGGCAGGTCGCGATGGTCTTCGACCTGAACAAGTGCATGGGATGCCAGACGTGCTCCGTCGCCTGCAAGGTCCTCTGGACCCGCGAAGAGGGCGAGGACCACCAGTGGTGGATGAGCGTCAACACCCAACCGGGTCTGGGCACACCCAAGGGATGGGAAGAGATGGGGGGCGGCTGGCTCGACGGCCAGCCGGTTCCCGGGCATCAGCCGGGTCGTGCCGAGTTCGGTGGGGGTTGGGACTTCAACTACCAGGAGGTCTTCTACGGGGGCACGGGTAGCTCCACCCACCTGCGACCGATCGACCACGGTGACGGCAACACCCGCTGGGGCATGAACTGGGACGAGGACCAGGGCGGCGGGGAGTACCCGAACTCCTATTACTTCTACCTTCCCCGCCTGTGCAACCACTGCACCCACCCGGTCTGCGTCTCCGCCTGTCCGTCCGGGGCGATGTACAAGCGCCACGAGGACGGCGTGGTGCTCCGGGACGAGTCGGCCTGCCAGGGCGCCCGCTTCTGCATGGAGGCGTGTCCCTACAAGAAGATCTACTTCAACTACGCCCGAAACGTGGCCCAGCACTGCATCATGTGCTTTCCCAGGCTCGAGGCGGGGGTCGCCCCTGCGTGTGCCCGCCAATGCCCGGGTCGTCTCGTCTTCGTCGGCTCGGCGGACGACGACGAGAGCCCGATCCACAAGCTCGTCCACCAGTGGGAGGTGGCGCTCCCCCTGCACCCCGAGTTCGGCACGGGGCCCAACATCTTCTACGTGCCACCCCTCTCGCCCAGCCGGCTGCACGAGGACCTGTCCATCGACGAGGAGACGCCCCGGATCCCTCCCGAGTACCTCGAGTCCCTCTTCGGGCCGAAGGTCCACGCCGCGCTCGACACCATGAGGCGCGAGCTTGCTCGGGTGCGGGCCGGCGGGCAGTCGGAGCTCCTCGACACGCTGATCGTCTACCACTGGAACGACCTGTTCGGCAGGTATACAACCGACCCGGCGACGCTCGACCGGTCCCCGGGCCGGGTTCCGGTCCGGTTCGGCCGGTCACCGAGTACCCCGACCACCAGCTGACCATCTGCCGCTTTCCGACCTGCTGCCGGCTGGACGCCGACCGGGCACCGACCGAACGAGGGAGCGCCACCGCCGGTGGTGCGGAAGGGAGTGATGCGATGTTCACCTATTCGCTGCAGGGCCTAGAGCTGACGGCCGAGCCCACCGGCGTCCTCGAGGTCGAGGAGAACGAGACGACGGCACGCAGCGCCGTCTATCAACTACTGGGCGCGTTCTTCGCCTCGGGCGGGACCACCTCCTTCGAGAAGTCGCGCGACGGCCTGTGGGCCAAGGAGCTCTCCGAGGCGGCAACCCTGCTGCCGTTCGCCCTACACGCCGGTGACGTGGCGCTTCCCGCGGGTATGGACGAGGCGGCGTTCGCGGCGGAGTTCGGGCGGCTCTTCGGCAGCACCGAGCTGTTGGGTGGCGCCCGGACGGATCGCGCCGCAGAGGTCGTGACGGTGTGCCGGGAGTACGAATATTTCGGCTTGGCTGCCGGCGGTGGCGCCCCCCGCCCGCCGGACCACCTGGCGACGGAGCTGGACTTCCTCCAGTACTTGTGCTTCAAGGAGGCGGCGAGCCCTTCGCCCCGGCTGGCGGGCTCGTTCAGGCGAGCCCAACGTGACTTCCTCGCCGGCCACGTGCTCTGTTGGGTTCCCGGCATGGTGGCCGCGGCCCAGGCCGCGGGTGCCGCCGAGCCATTTGCCGCCATGCTCGACCTGGTTGGTGTTTTCGTCGCCGACGACCACGGGTACGTGGCCGCACTCATCGGTGGTTGAGCTGGCGCCTCCCGGTGGGCTACCCGGCACCGCCGCCGGGGTGACCGAAGACGCCTACCGGTTCCGGTGGAGCTGGGACCGGGTCACCTGGGGCACGCACTGCCTGAACTGCCTGGCGGGCTGCCCGTACCGGGTGTTCACTCGCGGCGGTGAGGTCGCCTTCGAGGAGCAGGGTGGGACGATCGACCCGGTAGCCGGCGGCGTGCCCGATCTCAACCCGGCCGGGTGCCAGAAGGGCAGCGCGTGGAGCGTGCAGCTCCAGAGCGAGGACCGGGTGCTCCACCCGCTCCGCCGGGTGGGCGAGCGGGGCGGTGGGCGCTGGGAGGAGATCTCGTGGGACGACGCCCTGACTGAGATCGCCGACTCGATTCTCGACGCCATCGACGGGGACGGCCCCGAGTCCGTCGTGTTCGAGGAGAGCGTCGAAGGCGGGCTCCTGTCGCAGGCGCCGTTCCTCCGCCTGGCCGCGCTGCTGGGTGCCGTCACTCTCGACGCCAACGGCCTGGTCAACGACCTCCCTGTCGGCCAGCACCTGACGTTCGGAAAATTCTCCTGCGCCAGCACGGCGGACGACACGTTCCTCGCCGACGTGCTCCTCCTGTGGCACGCCAATCCGGCCTACACATCGATCCCGTACTTCCATTTCATCGCCGAGGCCCGATATCGGGGGGCGAAGGTAGTGGCCATCGCCCCCGACTACAACGCGTCGGCGGTGGGGTCCGACCTGTTCGTGCCGGTGCGGCCCGGCACCGACGCCGCCCTGGCGCTTGCCGTGTGCCGGGTCCTCGTCGACGAGGACTTGTGGGACCGCGATTTCGTCGCCACCCAGACCGACCTGCCCCTGCTGGTGCGCGCCGACAATGGTCGATACCTGCGCCAGCGCGACCTGCAGCGAGGGGGTGACGAGGAGACCTTCTACCTGTGGGACGAGGCCGACGGACTGCGCACCGCGCCACGAGCCACCCTCGACCTGGGCGCCCTCCGACCCGCCCTGTCGGGGACGTGGTCGGTGGAACTGGCGGACGGCACCCCGGTCGAGGTGACGCCGGTGGCCGACCTGATGCGGCGGATGCTCGGTGGCTACGCGCCGGAGGACGCCGCCGCAGTCTGCGGTGTCCCTGCCTCGACCATCGAGACCCTGGCTCGCATGGTGGCGGGCAAGCGCTGCAAGATCCTCGAGGGGTTCAACGCCCCGAAGTACTTCCACGGCGACCTCATGGAGCGCTCAATGTGTCTTCTGCTGGCACTGACCGGCAACTGGGGGAGGCCCGGGACGGGGATCCAGGGACTGGCGCTCGGTGGCCTCGACGGGTACCTGCTGTTCTCGATGAAGACGAAGAAGGGCGTGGAGGAGGCGGCCCGGGTCCTCGACGGGATCGAGCGGGCCATGCAGACCATGCGCGAGCGCGACCCGGAAGCCACTGACGAGATGCTCGGGACCCAGCTCCTGTCGTTGGCGACGAGCTCGGGGACGACGGCGCCCCCGGCCTTCTTCAACTACCACCATGCCGGGTACCGCGAGACGTGGAATCGCCGGGAGTGGTCGGACCCGACCATGACCCGGAGCTTCGACGACTACCTGGGTGACGCCGTGCGCCGCGGCTGGTGGGGGGGCGTGGCCCGTCCGGGCGCGTCGACCCCGCCGCGGGTCTTCTTCTCCGTGGGCACCAACCCGCTGCGCCGGGCCCGCGGCGGGCGGGCCAAGCTCCTCGACAACCTGTGGCCCCAGCTGGACAAGATCGTGGTGGTCGACTTCCGTATGTCGGCGACGGCGCTGCACGCCGACATCGTCCTGCCGGCCGCCATGCAGTACGAGCGGGTGAACGTCCAGTACCCGATCACGCACATGCTGCGCCTGTCCTTCTCTGACGCGGCGACACCACCACGGGGGGAGTCGCGCACGGAGTGGGACACCTTCGCCGCCCTGGCCCGGGTGATCGCGGAGCGGGCGGCCGCCAGGGGGATGCACGAGTACGTGGACGCCCGCCGCCAGACCCGCCACGTCGACCGGTTAGGCGACGACTTCACGGTCGGCGGGGACTTTGCCGACGAGGAGATCGTGCTGGACGAGTGGGTGAGGGACTCGGCAGATGCCGGCACGCTTCCCCAGGGGAGCACCATCGAGACGCTCCGGCGCGACGGGAGCATCCGATTCACCGGGCTCGGGACGTTCGCGCCCGGCTTGTCGGTGGCGACGAGCGTGCGCCCCGACGAGGTGATGACGGCCTTCCGGTGGCACGTGGAGGAGAAGCTTCCCTTCCCTACGCTCACCCGCCGGGCCCAGTTCTACATCGACCACCCGTGGTTTCTCGAGGCGGGTGAGCAGTTGCCGGTACACAAGGAGCCCCCCAGGATGGGAGGCGACTGGCCGCTCGCCCTCACCAGCGGGCACTCGCGGTGGACCGTCCACTCCATCGGCATGGGCAACCGTCATCTGCTCGGTACCCATCGTGGCCGGCCGCTGGTGATCCTGAGCGAGGCGGACGCCGCGGCCCGCGGTGTGGTGGACGGTGACCAGGTCCGGGTGGCCAACGACCACGGCTTCTTCGAGGCCATGGCGAGGGTGACCCCACGGGTCCGCCCGGGCCAGGTGATCGTCTACAACGGGTTCGAGCCCTACATGTTCCCGCGTTGGGAGGGGGCCAACGAGGTCGAGCCGGGGATGGTCAAGTGGCTGCACCTGGTGGGCAAGTACGGCCACCTCCGGTACCTCCCCTTCGGGTGGCAGCCGGTGCCGGCAGACCGGGCGGTGTTCGTCGAGGTGACCCGGGTGGAAGACCAGGGAGAGGGAACCGACGTGGCGGCAGGTGTGGCGGCAGGTGCGGCGGGCGAGGAGCGAGGGTGAGGATCCCGAGGCTGCGGGCCGATCCCGGCCCACCATCGGCGGCCGGGCACGACGCCGGCGCACCGCGCGCACCGGGCGGACCGAGCGGACCGGCCACCGACGAGGAGCTGGCGCTGGTCGCCAACGCGTTCGAGGGACGGCGTTCCCTGTTCTCGCTGTTGTCCACGGTCCGCACCCGCCGCATGGGGCTCGGGTACCGCGCCGAGACGGGCGAGGAGGAGCTGTTCGCGTGGTCGAGCGGCCGAGCGGTCCTCCAGCCCGAGGGGCCACTCCACTACGCGTCGCGAGCCGAGCCGGTGCCGCTCTCGGAGGTGGAGGAAGCCCTCGTGTGCTGGGCCGCCCTGGGCCCGAACGGTCTCGCCCTGGCCGACGTCCCCGTGCAGGGGGCGCTGGCCGGCCTGCTCCACCGTCGTGGGCGCACCGCCCCGTCGTCGTCGGGCGATCTGGGGGTCGACCTGTTCGTCGTCGGCGACCACGGAGTGTTCCTCTACCGGCCTCCTGCCGAGCCGGCGTCCCCGGTCGAGATCCGCGGGCCGGAGGACTACGGGAAGATCCTGTCGTGGTACCGGGACGGGCGGGTGCAGGTGCTCGATCGGCGGCCCGACATCGCCTGGCCCGGCGGTCCCGAGGGCACCCACAACGTCCGGCCCATGGGCCCGGGCCAGTACAACCTGAACCGGCCCGGGAGCACCTGGTTCCTCCCCGTGGGCGACGTCGGGCTCGAGTGGTTCAACCAGCTCCTCGTCTCCTACGAGTGGTCGGGCTTCTACCTGCAGGACCCGGATTCAGGCGACCCAGCGGGGTGCAAGGAGTGGATCCGACCCGGCTTCCTGGAGGTGGGCTTCCCCATCCCCGCCTTCGACGAGCTCGCGCTCATGCTCCATGCCGGCCAGGCCGGGTGCGTGGTGCAGAACATCCGGCTGGCTTGTGAAGCGCTGGGGCTGGGGGCGTGGACGATGGGCTCGTACGCCGACGACTTCGTGCTGGGTGCCTACCCGGAGATCGCCACCGGGCTCGGGTTCAGCTTCCGCGAGCGGGACCCCGCGACCAACCCGTCGGCCACCGCCACCTGCCTAGGGTTGCCGGGGGTGAAGGATGCGGTGGTGGTACCGTCACCACGCTTTCCCGACGCGGCCAGCGCGGTGCGTTACGTGAAGGAGCTGCGAAACGGGCCCGGTGGGGTGCTGGATCGGTCGGCCGCCGGTGGCGTCAGCGGTGGTGGCCCGGGCAATGACGGGGGCGGCGGTGGCTCGCCGTGGACGCCCGAGGTGGACGGCGGTGTCCGGGCCGACCCCCGTGCCTACCTCTCCGACTGGGCCGAGGAGGCAGCCATCGCCACCGTCGAGTACATCGTGGCCAAGCACGGCTGCTGCCCGGCCTATGTCAGCCCGGTCCGGGCCAAGCTGTCGGTGCAGGCCCACCACGTCGACTCCGCCTTCTACCGACACGTCGCTGCCGATGGCGGGGTAGGTGCACTGACCCCCGACATCGAGGACCACTTCGCCAACTGGCACCCGGGCGAGCCCGATCCCACCGGCGGGCCGGCAACCGGCGCGAACGGCAGCGCGAACGGCAGCGCGGACGGGTGGCCGTCGTGACGGCGACGTGGATCAAGGTGCTCGCCTCGTACCTGCACCTGCTGGCCGTCGCCGTGTACCTGGGCGGCTCGGTGGCCATGGAGTTCGTCCTCGGCCCCGCTCAGCGCTTCGTGCCTCCGGCCCAAGCCCAGGTGCTCGGCCAGAAGTCCGCCGACCGGTTCCTGGTCCTGGTGTGGGCGGCGCTGGCGCTGTTCCCGGTGAGCGGGATGCTGCTCTTCTTTTCCCTGTCGGACCAGCACCTGGTGACCCACGGCGGGATGTTCTCCACGAGCTACGGGCTGACACTTGCGGCCATGATGGCGTTGTGGGCGGTGCTGGTCGTCAACGGCGTCCTCATCACCTTCGTCTTCCGGCCCCGGCTGGCCAGCAAGGTCGCGGCCCGAGGCGGTGCCGGTGCCGGTGCCGTGGCCGGCCGGATCGAGGCGATGCAGAAGGCGGCCACCTGGGTGTCGCGCCTCACCCGCATCGACCTGGCCATCGCCCTGGTGGTGGTGCTCCTCGGCGCCTCACTCGCGTACGGGAACGGGATCCTGTGACCCGCACGACCCTCGGGTTCCTCTTCACGGTGGAGTGGGCGACCTACGTCGGTGGCGCGCTGTTCATGGAGTTGATCTGGCGCCCGCTGCAGCGTTACGTGCCTCCGGCCCAGACGGGTGCCCTCTGCAATGCCATGGGGCGCCGCTATCGATGGGTGGCGCTCGGGTGCCTAGGCCTGATCGCCGCTACAGCTGTCGGCTGGTCGCTGGCTGTCCCGTCGACGCTGGGGTCTGGTTCGGCGGCGGCTGTCGGCGGGCCGGGACCGCCGGGTGCGATCGGGGGGTGGCGATCGGTGGTGCTGCTCGTCGTGTGGCTGGTCCTGGTGACGCTGGTGATCCTCATGGGGATGCTCGTCCATCCGGCCTCGCACGCACGGGTGAGTCCGGGCCAGGACAGCACCGAGCTTTCTCGCCGGCGGCTGCGTTCGATCCGCTTGATGGACGTGCTGCTTCGCGTGGAGCTGGGCGTCGCACTGGTGGGCGCGCTGGTGGCTGCATGGCCCCATACCTCCGGACCGGGACCGGCGATGTAGATGCCGAAGACGATTGCCACCACCCCGTCGTGGTACTGGCCCGACGGGGTGCCGCGGGTGCTCGGGATCCCACCGGTGTCGATCAAGGAGGCGACGGTGACCCGGCCCGCCGTGCTCGGTCCTGACCGCCCGGCACTGCTCCGCGAGACCGGCTCGCTCGGCGCCGCCGAGCTGGCGGGGATGGTCAGGTCGGTGACAGCGGGACTGACCCCCGAGGGACCCGGTGCCGAGCCCGGCGACGGGCGTGAGCACGGTCCGGACGCAGTCGTCGTATGCGCGGGGCCGAGCAGCGGCGGTGTGCTGGCCGTGCTCGGCGCGCTGGCGTCCGGGCGACCGGTCGTCCTCATCCCACCCGGTGACGTCGGCAGCGCCATGGCCGGCAGTGCCGACGGGAAAGGCGGTGGTGCCGGTCCTGGTCCGAGTCCCAGTCCTCGTCTTCCTGTGGCACTGGGGGATGCCGAGGGAGTGGCTGCGCTGGCTGCCGCCGGCACACCTGCGCTGGACGTCGAGTCCCTGCTCGTCGGCTCCCCGCCCGCCGGTGCGCCGATCACCGACCGGGGGACGGCGGTAGGCGGTCTACGGGCACCGTCGGTGCGGTTGGCCGGCAGGTCGGGGCCGGTCCGGCACTCGCCGCGGTCGCTCCTGGCCGGCGCCCTGGCGATGGCCACCTTCGTGGCGCCGGGCCCGGGCGAGACCTGGTTGACGACGTCGTCACCCTGCACGTGGGACGGGCTGTGCAGCGCGCTGGGCGCGCTGTGGGCGGGGGCCACGCTGGTGGTCGCCCGGCCGGGTGACGCGATGGTCGAGGCGTTCGAACGGCACGAACCCACCTGGACATGGACGAGCCTGGCGCTGGCCGCAGACGGCTGGGCAGGGGGTGGCAGGAAGCGGCGCCGGGGCGCCGGGACCGGACGCTTCGTGCTGGCCACGGTGGACGGTCCCTTCGACCCCGACGCGTGCCGGGGCGTGGGGAGCGGTACCGGGGCGGAGGTCCTGACCGTGTTCGGCATGGCCGAGACGGGCCCCGTGCTCGCCGCCCATCCGAGCTGGCACATCGACGAGTCGGTCGGGATTCCCGTCCCCAACATGCACGTCGTTCCCGCCGACCCCGATACCGGCGAGCCGGTCGACGCCATGTGGGAGCTACTGGACCGGGCCATGCTGTCGGTGTGGTCGCCCTCGCTGGCCGTCGACGGGTTCGATCCCGGTCCCGGGCAACCCGCCGAGCGCCGGTTCGTCACCGGTGTGCTGGCCGCCTCCGATCCGAACGGGATGCTCTACCTGGTCGACGAGTGGTGAGCCCGATACCGGGATCGGGCTCACCGGACCACCTCCTCGACGCGGCAACGGCGTTGTCCGTTGCCAGCCGGGTGGCGGCCATCGACCGGTTCTTCCGGGCGCATCCCGGTGACGGCCGGGATGGCGTGGGGTTGGGCCGGGCGGTCGTCGAGTTCCTGGCCTGGGAGGTGGCCAGCGGTCGAGTGGCCGACGAGGGCGGTTCGGGGTGGTGGTCGGCGGTGAACGGCCTGCTCGTGCTCGACGTGGACGGTGCCGGCAACGGCGTGATGGTCGACACCGACGGCTGCCGGGCCTGGCAGGCGTACGTGGCGGCCGGTCCCGAGCGACAGCAGGCGGCCCTGTGGCGGGCCCACGAGCTGTCG
>DAHXOA010000118.1 GCA_027365145.1 Acidimicrobiaceae bacterium
ACAAACGGGATGCCGGGGATACCAGCACGCCCGGCGCCCACACCGACCATCTCGGCTCCGACCATGCCGGCGGCAACTGCCACCGGCTCACGCTCGGCCGGGGTGGGTGCAGGTGCGGGCGCGTCGACCGGGGCAACCCGGGCCGGGCTCGGATCGCCGGAGCGCCGGGCGCCCACGTCGTCGGTGCCCAGATAGGCGGCAACGACGACGGGGTCGTTCAGCACCTCGGCCGTCTCCCCTTCAGCGATGATCTCGCCGACGTGCATGCACACGAGCCGGTCGGCGATCGACGACACCAGAGGAACGTCGTGCTCGATGACGACGAACGCAGCGCCGGTCTGCTCCCGGAGCGCGAGAAGGAGCTCGCCGAGCGCTTCGCTCTCACGCTGGGCGATCCCCGCCGTCGGCTCGTCGAGGAGGAGGACCGAGGGCTCGTGGGCCACAGCGCACGCCAGCTCGACCACCCGCCGGGTCCCCGTCGAGAGCTCGGACACGAAGCGGTCGCGGAAACGACCGAGGCCCATCTCCATGACGAGCTCGTCGACCCGGGCCCGGATCGACTCCTCCGAACGAGCCGTTGCCGCCAGGCCGAGTGCGTCGGAGAGCGGGTCGCGGACCGGGATCGACCGCTCCATCGCCACGGCCAGGGCGTCTTCCACCGAGAGCGACGGGAAGAGCCGGACGTTCTGGAATACCCGTCCGAGCCCCAGCGCCGCCCGCTCCGCCGGGGAGAGGTTGGTGATGTCGCGGCCGGACATCGTGACCGACCCGGCGTCCGGGGCGGTGAAGCCTGAGCACACGTCGAACAGCGTCGTCTTCCCGGCGCCGTTGGCCCCGATCACGCCGAGGATCTCTCCCGGAGCCACCCGGAGGCTGACATCCCGGAGAGCGCTGACCCCGCCGAACTGCTTCGACAGGCCCACGGCGGCGAAGGCCGGGGTGCTCCCGTCTGTGGGCATCAGCTGGTCCCCGCCAGGCGCGTAGCGCTTCCGTGCTCGTTTCGCCGCGTGTAGGAAGACGGAACGGAGAAGCTTGGGCGGCTGGGACAGGTCGGGGGTCGGGCCGGAGAAGCGGACGCGGCCGCGCTCGATGAAGATGGCGCGGCTCGAGATGGCGGTGGCTACGTTCACGGACTGTTCGACGATCACCACGGTCACGCCGCTCGCCGCCAGCGCCCGGAGGACGTCGAGCAGCTGGGAAACCACGGTCGGCGAGAGACCGAGCGACAGCTCGTCGATCAAGAGGACCTTGGGCCGGCACAGGAGTGCCTGGGCCAGCGCGAGCATCTGCTGCTCGCCGCCGGAAAGGAGGTCGCCGCGCTGGGCGAGCCGATCGCGGAGAACGGGGAACATGGTCAGCACCCGTTCGGTCGCCGCCGCAGCGAACCCCGGGTCCTTCTGGTGACGCCTCGCCGTCCACGTCGCCATGCGCAGGTTCTCGGCGACGGTGAGGGACGGGAAGATCCCACGCCCGCCGAGCACGGTCACGAGACCGGCGCGAACCCGATCCGAGGCATCGAGTCGGGCCAGGTCGTCTCCGATGAAAGAGAGGTGGCCCTTCGACGGATCCAGCAGGCCGGCAATCGCCCGGAGCACGGTCGTCTTGCCTGCGCCGTTCGTGCCGAGGAGGGCCACGATCTCGCTCTGGGCCACCCCCATCGAAACGTCGTAGAGCACCTTCGAGCGGGCGGAGTACCCCGCCTCCACCTGGGTCAAGGTGAACAGCGGGCGTTGGCGCCCGGCAGGGCCGGCATCGGGGGACACCAGCTCGGCGTTGACACCGCCCTGGCTCTCGAGCTCCTCGAGTGCACCCAGACGGAGCGCGGCGTCGTGCGCCAACGGGTTCGGCCCGCTGCCGACGGCCCGCCCGGCACTACCAGCACCGGATGCCCCGGGAGCGCCCGCAGGTTCGCCGGTGTACGCCGGGGCCAACTCGTGGCCGCGGCGGCGCTCGAGCACCGCGAGCACCGCATCTCGGGCACGGAACACCAGCCCACCGAGTCCCTCGGGGAGAACGAGGAGGAGGATGAGCAGCCCGGCACCCGTGGCCAGCAGCTGGAGACTCTCCGGCAGGAAGTACGAGACCATCTGCACGTAGACCGCTCCGATCACCGCTCCGGTGATGGACCCCAGGCCGCCGATCACGACCATGACGAACACGGTGATCGAGAGGTCCGGGGAGAGCCCGCCCGACTTGATCCCGCCGATACTCACCTCGAAGAGGCTGCCGGCCACGCCGGCCATCGCTCCCGAGATGACGAACGCGAGGAGCTTCGTCCGCAGCGGGCTGATCCCGTAGGCGGCGGCGTTCTGGGCGTTGTCCCGGACGGCCACGATCGAACGGCCCGTCCGTGACCGCCGCAGGTTGTGGGCGACCACGATGGCGAGCACGAGGATCACCAGGCAGAGCTCGTAGAGGGACGACTGCGTCCCGAGACCGATCCGGCCCAGGATGACCGGTGCGGGCACCTGGTTGGGATTGAGCCAGGGGACGAACTGGGACGACAGGAGGTACGACGACACGGGGACGGCAAAGGCCAGCGTTGCGACCGCCAGGTAGAGGCCGGGGATCCGGAGCGCGGGAAGGCCGATCACGACGGCGACCACCGCTCCCACTACGGCGGACGCCACGATGGCCAGGAGGAAGTCGACATGCTGGCTCACCATGAGAGCGCCGGACGTCGCCGCCCCGACCCCGACGAACGCGAACTGCCCGAGACTGATCTGCCCGGCCCACCCGGTGAGCACCACGATCGATACACCGACGATGGCGTAGATCGCCACATCGGCCATGAGCAGCTGTTTCGAGTCGGGCAGCGCCAGGGGAATCAGCACTGCGGCGGCGAGGACGGCGACGAGGAGCACGACGCGGCCGACCACGACCTCGCGCAGCTTGGCCAGATGGTGAGGGATGCTCGCCACCTCCCGCACCGCCACGTAGCTGCCGAGCTCGCCGAACTCCCCTGATCCGCGACCACGCCTCGACCGTACGACCAACAGGCCGACGATGATGACGGCGAACTGGGCGATGTCCTGGTAGCTCGTCTGTAGCCAGATGGAGAACACCGCCTCGTTGACGATCCCGAGGGCGAGGGACCACACGACCGTGGCCGGCAGCGACTCCATGCCGGCGAGGACCGCGGCGGCGAGCGGGAGGAGCAAGGTGGATGTGCTCGTGAGGCTGCCGGCCGTGAACCCACCGATGGCGCTGGGGGCCGAGAGGATGGCCCCCACGCCGGAGAGCCCCGCAGCCACCATCCACGTGATGCGGCTGAGGTTCCGCGTCGGGATGCCGAGGAGGAGTGCCCGCTCGTTCGAGTCCGACGCGCCCCTGATGGCCAGGCCGTAGTCCGTCTTGACGAAGAACCAGTAGAGACCGATCAGGGCGATCGGCACGACCACGATGGCCACGACGTCGTCACCGGTGAAGATGAACGGGCTGAGGAAGAAGTGAAACGTGAACGGCGTGGTCAGGTTCGTCGAACCCTTGCCCAGGGGGAAGAGGTTGGGCAGGCCGAGCTCCGCTGCGCCGAGGAGCTGGTAGACACCGATCGTCGCCACGGTCAGGATGAGTCGGGGCGCCTTCACGAACCGCTGGATCACCACCGAATCGATGATGAGCCCGGTAAGGACGGCGACCGCCAGCCCGATGGGTACGGCGACCCAGTACGAGAGCCCCTCTCCGGAGATCATGAGCACGGCGACCGTGGCCGCAAGCCCGCCGATCACCTGCTGGGAGAAGTTGATGATGCGTGCCGACCGGTAGACCAGAACGAGGCCCATGGCGACGAGCGACGACAGGCCGCCGACGACCGCCCCCTTCAACAGGACCCCGAGGCCCATTGGGTGCACGGCGTTGACGGCGACGTAGAGCGCCACGAACGCGGCGGCGATGGCGGCGTTGTTCGTGATCTTCGAGCGGTGGGCTCGGATCATGACCCGCTCCGCGCTGCGCCCGTGGTGGCCGTCTTCGTCGCCGGAGCCGTGGCCGTCGGCAACGAGCACTTCAGCTCGGTCTCACTGGGGACGGCGGTGATGGTCGGGGCGAACGTGAAGCTCTGTCCGTTGTCACACGCCTCGTAGGTGCCCATCTTGCCGTCCTGGGGATCGACCGCACTGTTCGTCCACTTCAGGATCTGGAAGTCGGAGGCGGGATCGTACGGACCCGCCGAACCGTTCCAGCCGCCGAAGATGCCGCCGGGAGTCGATTTGGGAACGTCGCGCATGGCGGCCTCCAGGTTCTGTGGGGGCAGGTCGGGTCCGGCCAGCTGGAGGCCGTCGAAGAACTGCATCAGCGACTCGTAGATGAAGACGTACCCGGGGCTGAGTTGGGCGCTGGGATCGGTGTTGCCCAGCCGGTAGGCCTCCAGCGCCTCGTTGGCGATCGTGGCCGTGGGGGCCTTCCCGATGGTCAGGATCTGGTCGCGCTGGGCGGCGGGCATCAGCCGGGTGTAGGCCGGGGTCGACAGCGCGTTGGCGGCGAAGTACGACTGGAGGAACCACTCCGGGTGGTAGTCGGCCTGCTGGGCGGCCTGCATGTAGTACTGCGGGGTCACCGGGTCGCAGCTGGAGCAGATGATGGTGGTCACCCCCGCCTTCTTCATCTGCGCGATCGCATCGGCGGCCTCGTTGGGCAGGGCCGAGAGGTTGAAGGTGATGTCCGCGGTCGCCGCTGGCGTCACCCCGTAGCGTGCGAGGGAGGCAGCGATCGACTGCTCGCAGTCGTAGGAGGTGGGCACGTTCTGGTAGAAAATGCCGATCTTCTGCGGCTGGCCCTTGAGGGAGCCCCCGGCGAACTCGGTCGGCAGCCCGCCGAGCTGCTTGCCAAGGATGGCGCCGATGGCCTCGGCCTGCTGGGAGCAGTCGGGGCCCGGGCTGTACTGATAGGGAGCGCCGGCCGTGTACCACTGACGGTCCTGGACGTAGAGCCCAAAGGACACGACCTTGTTCGCCGCCAGATCGTCGGTGTACACGACGCTCGAGTCGATGAGCGACATGTCGGCGAACGCGTGGAGGGAGGTGGCGACGTTGACGGCATCCGCCTCCGCCTGTGGGGCACCGGCGCCGGTGTCCTCGGCGATGAAGTTCCCCTCCCCGTCGAAGGGCTCCAGGACGACATGGCGCCCGTAGAGCTCGTAGTACTTGTTGAAGAAGTTGATGTAGGCCTGCATCGTCGTGACGGCGTTGGCGTTGGTGCCCACGACCGACTCGGGGATGATGGTGTACAGGGCGGCGAGGATGTCGGTGGCCGCCTTCCGGTAGGTCAGGTTGATGGTGGTGGCCGTCACCCCCGGCGCGGTCGCCCCACCGTTGTCGCCGTGCCATGCCGGTTCACAGGGAGGGGCGTAGTGCGAGAAGGGGACCTGGCGCACCCCGGGTGCGCAGGTGACTCCGGCGACGGTCACCCCCTTCCCGTAGGCCGGGTTCATCTTGGTCTGACCAGCTAGGTACGTGATCCCCGTCCCCGATGCGGAGGTCTCCGCCGGCTGGGCTTTCGGGAGGTAGACCAGCACGGCAGCGAGGACAACCAGCACCAGCACGGCGACGACGGCGCGCCGGGGTTTCGGCTTTCCCGAGGTGCGGTCGGCAGCGCGCCTCGGCGCCTCCTCTGACCATTGCGTTGTGACCACGGCTCCCCCTTCGAGTGACCGCGCCACGCGACCACCGGAGTCCCGTCGGGGCCCGCTGGCCCCGATCCTTGCCCTACCCGGCACTAACACTGACTACCGCTCCTACGTGTCTGCTCGACCGCTCTCCTGTTTCGAACCCGTCTCGTGCCGTACCTATCGGCCAAACCCACCGAAAACACAACACCTCTCGTGCCAACGGGAGTTCTTTCGGCAAAACCGGCCGGAAACCTAACCACCGGGTGTGAGGAGCCACGGGCGCATCCTGATAATTGTGGCGATCACCAGGGACGATCGACCGACGAGCCGGACGGATCTCTGGTGGCGCCGCACCCGACCGGGCCTCGCCTGTGGCCCGAGGGGCGTCG
>DAHXOA010000120.1 GCA_027365145.1 Acidimicrobiaceae bacterium
CCTCGTCGGCGATACACACCTCGGTGGCCTCCATCACCCGTCCGTTGGCATCGGGCGTTCCCCGGAGGTCCACCACGCCGGCCACGCCAGCGATGCCGATGGCGACGTCGACCACCCCCTTGCGCCAGGCCCGACCGAACGTGTCGGAGATCACGACACCGACGGACACCCCGTGGCGGTGTGCGAGGGACTCGCGGATGCGTCGGGCAGATCGATCGGGATCGATCGGGAGCAGTGCGGCCGTACCGTGGTCGACATTCGACAGGTCGACCCCGGCGTTGGCGCAGACGAACCCGTGGTGGGTCTCGGTGATCAGCAGCTCGCCGCGCCGCCGGATCACCCGGGCCGATTCGTGCTCGACCAACCGTTGCTTGGCGCCGGGTTCACCGTCGTCGAAGGGCACGATGCGACCTTCGGCCTTGGACACCACCTTCTGGGTGACGACCAACACGTCCCCGTCGACCAGTCCCGCAGCGGTGGTCGTCGCCGACCCCGTCGCGGCCGCACGGCCCGCTTCAGCGAGGGCGGCGATGCACCGGTCGGCCAGGTCGTCACCCCGGTCGATGCGCCCGATACCGGTCACCGGGATGACGGTCAGGGAACCGCCCGGGGGGAGCAGGCCCGGTGGGTGCTCAGGAGTTGCCATCGAGCACCGCCCGGGCCAGGGAGGCGGCGCGTGCCGGCGTCGCCATCACCGTGTCGGTGACCAGGCAGCGCATCCCTTCCGCTTCGATCGCGCCGGCCAGGTGGGCGTCGGCGTGGTCGATCACCAGGGTGCCGACCCACGGTGCGTACCAGCGAGCCACCCCGACCACCGAGGACTCGTGCCCGAGCTCTCGCAGAAGGTGATCGGCCGGACCTTTCAGGGCCGCCCCGGCGACGATGGGCGAGACTGCCACCACGTCGTCGCGCCGTCCGGCCAGGCACTCGGCGATCCCGGGGACGGCTAGGAGGGGTCCGATCGAGACCACCGGGTTGGACGGGCAGACCACCACACGATCCGCTCCGGTGAGCGCTTCGAGCACACCGGGTGCCGGAGCGGCCTGTTCGGCACCGTCGAACCGAACCGAGGCGACCGGGACATCGTGGTGCAGGCGGACGAAGTACTCCTGAAAGGCGACCTCCGGTCCGTCGACCAGCTGTACGCGGGTACGAAGCAGGTCGTCGGTCACCGGGACGAGACGGACCTCGACGCCCCAGGCCTGGGCCAGCTCGACGGTCACCTGGTGGAGGGGGGCTCCCTCGCCGAGGCGCTGGGTCCGGTAGCAGTGGGTGGCCAGGTCGCGATCGCCGAGGTTGAACCAGGTGACGCCACCGAGGCGCTCCAGAGCTTCCATCATGTGCCAGGTCTCGCCGGCCAGGCCCCAGCCCGTCTCGGGATTGATCGCCCCTGCCAGGGTGTAGAGGACCGTGTCGAGGTCGGGGGAGATGTGGAGTCCGTGCAGGACGGTGTCGTCCCCGGTGTTGACCACTGCGGTGATCGCCGGGGCCGGCATCACCTGGACGAGCCCACCGAGCAGTCGGGCCGCGCCGACACCACCGGCCAAAGCTGCGATCACCATGGTCCCGGAGACTACAGGCCGGGCTGGCGCGTGACGGCGGGCGCCGGCGAGTGTGCAAGGCTCGCGGCGTGCAGCCCGAGCGGTCTGCGACGCCCGGGGCAGCTCGCCTCTCCGTCGCCTTGGATGCGACCCCACTGCTCGGCAGTCCCACCGGGGTGGGGGCGTTCGTCGCCGGGGCGCTGGCGGGACTCGCGGCGCGGGGTGATCTCGACGTCACCGCCTTCGCCGTCAGCTGGCGCCGGCGCAAGGCCGTGGCCGGCATGGTGCCGCCTGGAGTGGGAACGGCGCAGCGGGCCATGCCGGCCCGACCACTCCACCGGTCCTGGGAGCGGACGTCGTTCCCGCCGGTGGAGTGGTTCGTCGGACACCCCCAGGTGGTGCACGGTACCAACTTCGTGGTGCCGCCCACTGGCGGCGCAGCCCGGGTCGTCACCGTCCACGACCTCACGGTGGTCCGGTACCCCGAGCTCTGTGATGGGCCGACCCTCCGGTTCCCGGCCCAGATCCGTCGGGCGGTGTCCGCAGGGGCGTGGGTGCATACCCCCTCCGCGTTCGTGGCGGCCGAGGTGGTGGAGACCTTCGGTGTGGACCCGGCGAGGGTGTGGCCCGTCCACCACGGCATTCCTCAGCTGCCCCCGGCACGGGTGGGAAGCCGGTCGGAGCCGGCGGGCGGGAACGGTCCCCCGGGCCTGCCGATCGCACTTCCGGAGGGGACGGGTCGGTACCTGCTCTCGATCGGGACGGTCGAGCCGCGCAAGGACTATCCCACGCTGGTGCGTGCGTTCACCGAGATGGCGGCGACCGAGGGCGACCTGGCCCTGGTCATCGTGGGCAAGGACGGGTGGGGGTCGGAGCGCCTCGACGAGGCCATCGCCAGCTCACCCTTCCGCTCCCGGATCCTCCGTCCCGGCTACCTCGACGACCGAGGGTTGGCGGCGTTGTTGGCCGGGGCAGCCGCGCTGGCCTACCCCTCGGTCTACGAAGGTTTCGGGTTCCCTCCTCTCCAGGCGATGGCGGCCGGAGTTCCGGTGGTGACCACCGCGGTCGGTGCCATCCCCGAGGTGGTCGGGGATGCCGCGTTGCTGGTGGAGCCGGGAGACGTGGGAGGCCTGGCCGGCGCGCTGGCCGGCGTGGTGTCCGATCCGGCGCTGGCCGACCGACTGGTGGCCCGGGGCCTGGACCGGAGCGCGGGATTCACCTGGTCGGCCTGCGCCGCCGGCCTCGCCGACCTCTACCGGGGTGCCGCCGAGGAGCGTGGCCGCGCCAGGGAAGCGCGCTAGGCGAGCCCTCGATGCGTGTCGCGCTGAACACCGAGCAGCTTCTGTACCGGGCGCCGGGGGGGACGGGACGTTACACCGCACAGCTGGTCAAGCTGCTCCCTCGCGTGTTCCCCGGGGATTCGGTGTTGCCCTTGACCGCGTCGCATCCTCCGGCTGCCGTAGCAGCAGCATTCGAGGCGTTCGGGCTCACCGGCTCCCATGTCGAACGTCCGGTGATCTTGCGCCTGCCACGGCCGATCCTCTACGAAGCGTGGCACCTGCTGCGTGCTCCGAGCCTGGAATGGATGGCGCCGTCCGTCCGGTCCGCCGATCTGGTGCACGCCCCCTCTCCGGCGGTGCCACCCCGGGGGGGGCGGCCGTTGGTGGTCACGGTGCATGACGTCGCCTTCAAGGTGCATCCCGAGGCCTATCCCCCACGGGGACGGTGGTTCCACGAGCGAGGCGTCGCCGCGGCAGCCCGCCGGGCCGATCTGGTGATCACCGGGACGGAGGCGGCCGCCGAGGAGATCGCCGCGCTGACCGCCATCGCTCCCGGTCGCTTGCGAGTCGTCCCGTACGGAGTCGACGACGTCCGTGCGACGCCGGGAGAGACGGAGGAGGCGCTGTCCCGTTTCGGCCTTTCGGACAAGCCCTATGTCCTGTGGGTCGGCAGCCTCGAGCCCCGCAAGAACGTCGGAACCCTGGTGCGAGCCTTCGCTCGGTTGGTCGCGGATCCCGCCGTTGCCCATCGACTCGTCCTGGTCGGTCCGGTCGGTTGGCTGACCGACGGCTTGGTGCCGGCCGGTGAGCAACGGCAGCTCGGTGACCGCCTCCGGACGGTCGGGCAGGTCTCGGAGTCGGATCTCCGCTCCCTCTACGCCGGTGCCGATGTGTTCGCGTTTCCCAGCCTCCACGAAGGGTTCGGTCTCCCGGTCCTCGAGGCCATGACGCAAGGGACGGCGGTGATCTGTTCCGATATCCCCTCCCTGCGCGAGGTGGTTGCCCGGGCCGCCGTGCTGGTTCCTCCCCGCGACGTCCGAGCGTGGGTGGACGCGCTCGCCGACGTGCTCGGCTCCCCGGCGTCCCGGGCCTCCCTCGGGTCTGCCGGTCGCGAGCACGCGCGGTCGTTCAGCTGGGATCGCATGGTGATCGCGACGCGTGCCGTCTACGCCGAGGCGCTGGGGAGCACATCGTGAGAGGGAACGGGACGGAGGCGCCCGACGAACCAGGCTCTCCCGGGGTGGGCACCCACGCTCAGGGTGTCCCCCTCCGCGTCTCGCTCGACGTGAGCGCGGTGCCGGAGCGACCGGTGGGGGCGGGCCAGTACACCCTGGAGCTGGTCAGCGCGCTCGGGGTCCGATCCGACGTCGACCTGGTGGTGGTGGCCCGGACCGCCGACCGGCTCCGCTGGGAACGCCTGGCTCCCCGGTCCCAGGTGGTCCCTGCTGCGCCCGCTCCCCGCCCCCTGCGGCTGGCCTGGGAACAGATCCGGTTGCCCGGCCTGCTCCGGCGCGCCTCGGTGGGGGTGCACCATGGGCCGCACTACACCATGCCCGAGCGCTCCCCGGTCCCGCGGGTGGTGACCGTCCACGACCTGAGCTTCTTCGAGTCGCCCGCCTGGCACGAGCGCTCGAAGGTGCTGTTGTTCCGTCGGGCGATCCGGGTGGCGGCCCGACGGGCCGCGGTGGTGGTCTGTCCGAGCCGGGCCACGGCCACCGAGCTCGCCCGGTGGTGCCGGGTGGACGCCGAGGTGGTGGTGGCCCACCACGGGGTGGACACCGTTCGATTCTCACCGGCGGAGGAGGCCGCCGATGCCGATGCCTCGGTGCTGGCCGCGCTGGACGAGCGGCTGGGTGCCGGCGCACCGTTCCTGGCGTTCGTGGGCACGCTCGAACCGCGCAAGGACGTCCCCACCCTGGTGCGGTCGTTCGCCCGGGTGGCGCACCGACATCCCGACGCGGTGCTGGTGCTGGCCGGCAGTCCCGGCTGGGGAGCCACCGCGGTGGACGAGGCGGTGGCCGCCAGCGGCGTGGCCGACCGCGTGGTGCGGACCGGTTACGTCGCCGACGCCGCCGTGCCCGCACTGCTCCGTCGCGCGGTCGCCGCCGTCTACCCGGCACTCTACGAAGGGTTCGGACTCCCGGCCCTCGAGGCGCTCTCGTGCGGTGCCCCGCTCGTCACCACCACCGGATCCGCGATGGAGGAGGTGGCCGGGGACGCCGCGGTGCTGGTGGCTCCCGGCGACTCCGACGGCCTGGCCGACGCGCTCGACCAGGTCCTCGGCGACCGGTCCGGGGATCCCGACCGCCGACGGCGGGGATTGGAGATCGCCGCCCGGCACACCTGGGCGGCCAGTGCCACCCGGCACGTCGACGCCTACCGGATGGCGGCCCAGCGCCGGTGATCGTCCGGTCGTGGCGGTGAGAGCCGGTAGGGTGACCCGACGTGCGCTCCCTCATCACCGGTGGCCGCGGGTTCGTGGGTCACTGGCTCGCCGCCCATCTCCACGATCAGGGCGACGAGGTCGTCGTCATCGACCGGGAGGTGGAGATCACCGATCCGGACGCGGTGCTCGCTGCACTCCGGGACGCGGCGCCCGACGCCATCTACCACCTGGCGGCGCTGACCCACGTCGGGAGGTCGTGGGACGAGCCGCTCGACGTGCTCCGGGTCAACGTGCTCGGTACCGGGGTGCTGCTGGCCGCGGCGCGTGAGTGCGGTTCCGACCCCCGCATTCTGGTGACCAGCTCGGCCGAGGTGTACGGGACGGTCGCCGACCCGTCCCTGCTCCCCATCGCGGAGGGCGCACCGCTGGCGCCGCTCACACCGTACGCGGCCAGCAAGCTGGCGGCCGAGGCGCTGGTGAGCCAGGCGTTCCACGGTCACGGCCAGCACACCGTCACCGTCCGGCCCTTCAACCACATCGGTCCCGGTCAGACCCCGAACTTCGCGGTGGCGGCATTGGCCAAGCGGATCGTCGAGGCCGACCGGGACGGCGCGCCGTCCATCCCGGTCGGCAACCTGACGGCCCGGCGCGACTTCACCGACGTGCGCGACGTGGTCCGCGCCTACCGGTTGCTGATCGAGGCCGGGGAGCCGGGTGGTGTCTACAACGTCTGCTCGGGACGTGACGTCCCGATCGACGAGATCGCCGGCCGGCTGCTGGCGTTGGCCGGTGCCTCGCTGACTCTCGAACCCGATCCCGGGCTGCTGCGGCCGGTCGAGGTGCCGGTGTTGCGGGGGGACCCCACCCGCCTCCAGCACGCGACGGACTGGCAACCGGAGATCGCACTGGAGCACACCTTGGCTGACGTGCTGGCCTACTGGCGGTCGGCTGGCTGAGGTCGGCTGGCTGAGGTCGGCCGGCTGAGGTCGGCCGTCGCGGTTGCCGTCGTGTGGTTGCTGTCGTGGTGCGCCGCTGGCGACCAGAGAGGGCGCTGGGGACCAGGGAGGCGGGCCTTCGATGTCCCGGACGCGCGGATCGGCCCGCGCCGGGCGCGGGCCGATCCGGTGGGACCGGAGGGGGTCGGTCCCCGATGGCGTGCGCCCCGATCGGGTGCGCACGCCGGGCCGGCGATGGCACCCGGGGGGAGGTGCCGATCGCTGGAGCTGTGGGTCAGCCGGCCGCCGTCAAAATGATGGTGCGCACCTGGGCCCGGGCTTCGTTGGCCTGGATATGAGCCTGCTTGGCCAGGTCCCGAGCCGGGGCCGGCAGCTTGTCCTCGAGCGGAACGAAGACGGCCTCGACCTTCTGGACGAGATCCTCGACGGTGGCGTCGACCGCGTGGACGGCACTGCTCAGGTCGGACCGGACGCTCTGCAGGCGCTCTTCGATCCCGACCTTGGGATCGCCGAGGCGCTTGCTGAGCTCGTGCCGCTGGACCTGGGCCTTCTGAAAGCCGATGACCCCGACGCCGATGGCGACATAGGCGGCATCCCGGGCGACGTCGGCGAGGTCCTGGGCGGCCCTGGTGATGTCGTTGTTGAATTCTGGCATG
>DAHXOA010000144.1 GCA_027365145.1 Acidimicrobiaceae bacterium
CTCGGATCGTCTCTCGGCAGTGGCGTAACGCCCGCTCCCGAGCCTCATGAGCCCGAGACAGGGCCGCGCGGATCTCTGTTCCGATCTCACCGAGCACGTCCGACAGCGCCCCCGGCCCGCCGCCGTCCCCGAGACTCACCACGCTCCTCGTGCTTCGCGTCCGGCGCAGTCCTCCGGGTGGTGGCGCGCCAGGTCGATCCCGGTCACCGAACGGCGGTCACCGGGCGGATCCCGCCCGGCGGCTGCCATACGCCGTCTCGTAGCGGGCCCCTGCCTCGTGCCCGGCCGGGTCGGCATACCGCTCGACCGGCGGCGGAAGGTAGCGGAGCTTCCGGTCCCGCTCGTCGGCCAACATCCGCATGTGGACGAGGAGGACGACGTAGCATCCCAGGACCACGGCCGCCAGAGCGGTGACGATCCACACCAGATGCGCTCCGGGAATGGCCCCGAGCAGAAGCGTGCCGAAGACGGCCGAGACCAGGGCCACGAACACGTCACGGCGGCGCTTGCACGCCCGGATACTGGTGTACGCGTCCACGGGCACGGTCGCCGGAGCGCTCCCTCCGGCGCGGCGTGCCGGATCCCTCCGCCACGGGCTCCGGTCGGGATTGCCGGCACGGGCCCCTGCCTGGTTCCCGGTCCTCTCATCGTGCTCGCCGGCACCCCGGTCGTACCCGTCGCCCTCACCTGGATCGGGATCACCCAAGAACGCCAGGAGCGGGCGAGGCAGTCGATCGGCCCCCACCACGGTGAGTACCGGTCGTGCCGTCGGCTCGATGGGTCCCTGAGCGGTCGCTCCGTTCCTGTCCTCTGATCCAGTGACGGAGGGAAGGGCCCGGAGCCGGTAGGCAGGCGGCAGTGACGTCGGACCCGGGTGCTCGAGCACACGGAGCTGGCGATGGAACACCGAGACAGAGGTCACCCCGTCACGACTCCGCTCCCTCCGGCGACGGAGGTAGCCCGGACCGAGCACCGCGAGCCACATCGCCCCGAGTACCACCACAAGGATCATGAGCGTCAACTCCTCGACCTGCCTTCCTTGGGGGGAAACCCTAACGAGCAGGGTCTCGACGGTGGTGGATGGTCGGGGGACGCGCCTCGGCCGGCCCGCCCGCATCGGCGATCACGGCACCAGCCACCCTCCCCCGGTGGTTGCCCGCAGTTTGTACACCGGGAGACGCGGGCCCGCAACCGCTTCGGAACCGACCAGGTCGCCGGGGGTCGCCGGGTCGCGAGCATGCCGGGTCGGCACCCTACCGCGCGCCCGGTCGGGCAACGAACCTGGCTTGCACCCGTCTTGAACCTGGCGTGGCCCCGTCTTGGCCCCGGGTCGAGCGCGCACCACCCGCCATCGGCCCGGCCACCCCGGATGCTCAGTCGAAGATGGGCTCCCGGTCCCGGCTGCGCTTCAGCTCGAAGAACCCGTCGGTCCCGGCGACAAGGAGCACCCCGTCCCACAGGCGGCCCGCCGCCTCCCCTCTCGGGATCGGGCTCACCACCGGACCGAAGAACGCCACGCCGTTCACGCTGATGACCGGCGTGCCGACGTCGTAGCCCACCTGGTCCATGCCGGCGTGGTGCGAGTCTGCGAGCGCCCGGTCGTAGGCGTCGGAGTCCATGGCGTCGGCCAGAGCCACCGGGAGCCCGGCGTCGGCCAGAGCCGACACGATCGTGTCCCTGGTCCTCGGCAGTTGCTCGTGGTGGAACCGCGTGCCGAGCGCCGTGTAGAGGGGCTCCAGGCAGTGCTCACCATGAGCTGCGGCAGCCGCCATGCACACCCGGACCGGGCCCCAGGCCTCCGCCATCACCTGCCGGTAGCTGTCGGAAAGGTCCTTCTCGGCATTCAGGTAGGCCAGCGACATGACGCGCCACCGCACCGTGAGCTGGCGGACCTCAGCGGCTTCGAGGATCCACCGGGAGGCGATCCACGCCCACGGGCAGATCGGGTCGAACCAGAAGTCGACCGGCGTCTCCCGGCCATCCAGAGCCACGTTCCCGGCCATGGGCGCCAGACCTCCCTCACAGCCCCGTTCGGGGGGTGACGGAGATCGCCACCGGAAGCACCCTAGCGAGGAAGGGCGCCTACGCCGACGTGCGCTGGTCGCCTACGCCATCGATGGCCCGCTCCGCACCGGCATGTCGCCGGTGCAGCCGCCTCTCCCACAGCCCACCCCGGAGCTGCCCGTGCCTGGCTACCCCCCGGGCGTCACCGTCCACCAGAACCTCATTCGTCGTCGTCATCCGGCGGCGATCGACGCAGGCCTCACACCGGTAGACCCCGTCCGTCAGCCTCGTCGGACGGCGCTGGCGGCAGTCGTCGCAGGCGTGGCCGAAGTAGACGGTGCGCTCGTCGAGCCGGGGCACGACGGGCTGCAAAGCCGACAGCCGTCGTTGGGCCACCTCGCTGAGACGCCACTCATCCTCCCGGTCCTCGCCAGACTGGGTCACCAGCTCCCAGCTCATCAGGCTCCGCAACAGGGAGTCGAACGTCCCCGCGTCCGCCAGCTCTTCGTACCCGCCGCGCCCCGCGGACCGGGCTCCGGCAGACGGATCGGGCTCCATCGCCCAGGTGGTGATCACCGCCCGACCTCCGAGCCCACTCGCCGTGCAGCCGGGGCGTGAGGACCCGCCGGGACCCACCTCTGCCGCCGCGCCACGGCTTGCCACCCTTTCGACGCCGCCACGCTTCGTCCTCGACACGCTCCCTGCATCACTCCAACCTCCGGACCGTCGGGCGTGGTCGACCTCCACGATCCCAACCCTCACTGTCGAAGGTACCCCACCCTATACCGTCCACCTGGCCCTCCACCAGACCGGGTCCCGCCCAGGAGGAGGTCGTCCACCGTGTCGGAACCGATAGCACCACCGGCAGGAACCCGACTCGCCGGGGGCTCCGCTTCAGGGCAGGACGGTCACCAGCGTCCCGATGTGGACCATCGGGTAGAGGGTGGCTGCGGTGGCAACAGGGAGCTCGGCGCAGCCGAGGCTCTGGGGGAAGCCGTAGGAGGCGCGCACGAAGCCGTGGACGGCGTCGCTCCCGTTGAAGTAGTTGATCCAGTGCACCGGGTCGGCGTACGTGCTGCCGTCGGGGTTCGTGCCCCGCATGATCTGGAAGGGCAGCCGGAGATACACCGGATAGGTGCCCGGCGCCGTCTGCGCCTGGGGGATGCCCGTGTTGGTCGGGCTGGTGAGAGCGACGGCGCCGTTCTGGTAGAAGGTGAGCGTCTCGGGGAGGTTCTGGGACACCTCGATCCAGGTGTAGGGATGCGGGTCGACCTTGTGCTCCAGGACGGCACTGACCAGCGTGGGCCACAGGAGCGGGTTGGCGGTGCCGGTGGTGTCGAGGTGGGACACCTGCTCAAAGGTCATGATCGCGCCCGCGGTGACGACGTTGTCCGTGCCCGGCTGCCACAGTGACGTGAACACCGACGGCATGGTGGTCCACCGCCAGGTGAACGTCCCCGCAGGCGGTGACGACACCAGAGCGGCCTGGCCGGCCATCGTCGTCGGCTGGGTGGTACCGCCGGTCGCCGCCCACGACACCGGCAGATAGTCGAGTGTGGCGAGCAGCTGCTGGAGCCGAGTGATCGAGCCAGTGGCCCCGGTGAACTCGAGCGAACGCGTGGTCGTCGCCGCCGTGTCGGCGGTCCCGGTCACCGACGCCAGCGTCACGGACGCGGGAAGGGAGATGCGGAATTGCTCCCCGGGCCAGAAGACCGGTCCGGCGGGAACGAACTCGACCGAGTACGGCGTGGGCTCCGACCAGGTCCCCTTGGGGACGAGCGCCCCCTGGATGACCGGGGTGATCGTCGGGAGCTGCTTCCCGAAGATCGACGAGACGGGGGAGGAGAACACGAGCCGGAGGGTGCTGGTCAACCCGACCGAGCCGTTCTCGAGGTCGGGCTGGGTGAGCAGCATCGTCGACGGGCCGGAGGACCCGAAGTAGCTGAGGGTCTCCGGCGGGCTCATGGACTCCCATGGCTCGGGCGACGAGGCCACCTGGACCTCTCCGGCTTGGCCTGCCCTCACGCTCGGCACGAGGTCGACCACGGTGGCAGCCGGGACGGAGGTGGGCGTGGACCCCTTCGCTCCCCCGAGCACGTCGACGACCCGTACCGGCCGGCTGAAACGGGCATCCACGGCCGCGCCGGGACGGGCGATGACGACCGGATCGAGGAGCGCTGCTTTCGGGGTCACGACCGTCGCCGTCACCCGGCGCGTGCTCCCGGTCGCCCACGCCAGCCAGGACGGCTCACGGATCTCCGCCGTGACCGTCACCGACGCTCCCTGCGGAAGGCTCGTGACCGGCACTAGGCCCCCGCTCCCGTCGACCAGACGGATCGCATGCCCGGCGTAGATGGCGGTCGCCGACTCGAGATGGCCCGATCCGATACCACCGATCTGCGCCAAGGCGTCCGACGCCGGTTGCACGGAGGCCCGGGGCCACGACAGCGCGCCCACCACGACCACCCCGCCGACCACCACCACGCCGAGCCCGATGGCCACCCGCAGACCCCACCGCGGGGAACGCCTCCGAGCACGGGGCTCGGTGACGGCAGGTGAGGTGACGGCAGGTGAGGTGACGGCGGCGGCGAGGAACGTCTCGGGGGGGACCGGCGCCGGCACATCAGGGATCACGTACGGCGGGTCCGTTGGGACCGTCGACACGGGACCAGTCGCCCCCGGCATGACGCCGGGATCGGTCACGTGCAGGAGTGCCACGACGGGCACGACCCCCGTCGCCTCGGACGCCGCGCTCCTCGCCCCCCCTACCGGGACGGCTCCAGGTGGTCCACCCCCGTCCGGTGTCAGCGTCATGCCGCCCTGCACCTGATGGGCCGCATCCACCCGGCCGGCCGGGGACGCGCCGTCGGGCGGGCTGCCTGGGTCGACACCTTCCACCGGCGCCGACATGCCGTCGGTGGTTTGGATCCGTTCGGTTCGCTTCGATCTGAACACTCTTCAGCACTCCTCGCCACAACGGCGCCACGCTGTGTCAACCATTCGGCACCGAACCGCCGTCGAGAACCCCTCCACCACCGAGCTGCACGATCTGCCAATCGATACCCGGCGCACGACCGGGGCCTCCGGGCAGCGCCGCCCCACCATCCTACGGCCACGGCACGGCTCGACGTGCGTCGGCGTCAGATGCAAGCGCCCCCGGTGTCCCCCCGGGTCCGGCCGGTCCGAAGCGTTGCGGACATGCCGACCCTCCCCAACCGGCACCTCCGTCTCGATCCGGTCATCGTGCCGATCATCGAACGGGACCCACGGCGCGGGCGGTCCACCGGCCCTCCGACCGGTGGACCTCCACCTGCATACCGAAACACTCCGAGATCGGCCCACTGGCCAGCACGGACTCGATGGGCCCCCTGGCAACGATCCGGCCCCGGCGAACCAACGCCGCATGGGTGGCGCCGGGCGGGATCTCCTCGACGTGGTGGGTCACGAGCACGAGCGGCGGTACGGCGGGGTCGGCGGCCAGCGTGGCCAAGCGGCCGACCAAGCGCTCCCGGGCACCGAGGTCGAGCCCGGCCGCCGGCTCGTCGAGCAGCAACAGCTCCGGGTGGCCCATGAGCGCCCGAGCAAGGAGGACCTGCTGGCGCTCGCCCTCCGAGAGCAGGCCGAACGGGCGCTCGTCGAACGACGCCCCCCCGAAGCCCACGTCTCTGAGCAGCCGATCGGCCTCGGCGCGCTCTCCGGCGGAGTACTCGTCCCACCACGTCTCCAACGCACCGTTCCGACCGGTGAGCACGACGTCGAGCGCGGACTGCGTGGGGCGCAGCACCCTGGTGACCGAGGCGCTCACCGTCGCGATCCGCCGGCGGAGCTGGCGCATGTCCACCCGGCCCAGACGCTCCCCGAGGATCTCGACCACCCCCCGGGTGGGCCACAGGGCGGCGCCCACCACCCGCAGCAAGGTGGTCTTGCCGGACCCGTTCGGTCCGAGGACGACCCATCGCTCTGCCGCACCGATCGTCAGGGACACGTCGTCGAGGAGCGCGGTCCCGTCCCGCACCACCGAGACCCCGGCGAGGTGCACCGCGGGGTCCGTCGCCGGGGCAGCCTCGCCCCGGGACCCGGCCCCACTCACCGGACCGCGACCGTCTCTGACCACTCGGCCTTGAAGGAGTAGCGGTCGCCACGGATGGTGCTCACCCGCCACTCGACCGGGCGGTCCCCGGCCAGGGCCAGGCGCTGGACGGTGAGCGCCGCCTCCCGCTTGGGGAGGCGGAGCAGCCGGCGCACGGCGGGCTCGGGATTGCACGGGCGTATCCGCTCCCAACCGCCCGTCACCCGGATGTCGCACCGATCGGCCAGCAGGTCGTAGAGCGAGCCGGACTCGACGTCGGCCTCGACCAGCCCGCCCGCCACGTCGGCCGGCAACCACGAGCGCATGAGGGCCAGCGGCTCGTCGCCGGCGAAGCGCAGTCGCTCGAGGTAGACCACCGGGTCGTCGCGGGCCAGGTCCATATGCTCTGCTTCGTCACCGGCCGGCACCGTCTCGATGGCCAGCACCTCGCTTCGCTCGACGACGCCCTGGGAGCGCAGCGAGCTCGACAGGCTGTAGATGGCGTGCAGCGGTTGCTCGAACTCCGGGCGGGCCAGCACGGTGCCCCGTCCCCGCTCCCGGACCAGGAGACCGTCGGCCTCGATCCGGCGCAACGCCTCGCGCACGGTCTGCCTGCTCACTCCGTAGCTGCGGGCACAAGCCTCCTCGGTGGGGAACTGCTCGTCGAACTCCCCTTCGGCCATGCGCCGGCGCAGGTCCTGGGCCAGCTGCGCCCACAGCGGCAGGGCACTCGACCGGTCCAGCGCCGACTCGCTCATCCGAGGAAGAACGAGGCGATGAGGACGCCGAGGACGTAGAGCGTCACGATCGTCATCGGGGGGTCCTTCTCGTAGATGAAGCTGAGCACGCCGACCGCCACCCGGAGCACCGGAGTGGCGAGCAGGATGATCAGGCCGAGGACGATCACGCCCGCCCCGGTGCCGTGCGAAAGCGCAGCGCCGAGCTGGCCGATGGTATGGGGGAAGATCGAGTGGCGATTGGCCACGCTGTGATAGGAGATCTTCCCGTTGATCGAGAAGTACCCGGCGTGGTGGCGGAACACCATCACCAGGCCGATCAGCACGGTGATCACCGAGGCGACGACGCCGATCCGGAGCACGTAGCTGATGGCCGTCTCGACGTTGCGGAGCTTCTCCTCGTCCACCTCTCGGTGGTGGACCCGGTCGCCGCCCGACGGGGCGGGTTCCGCGGGCGCACCGCCGGTGGCCGGGACGTCGCTCGTGCCAGTCATCCGAGCGCTCCTCTCTGGAACATCTCGATGGAGATCACGATGAGGACCACGACGAAGATGAGCCGGACCGTCTTGCTCTCGATCTTGCCCAGGACCTTCGCACCGAACATGGAGCCGGCAAGGACGCCGGCCGCAACAGGGGCGGCGATGATGGGGTCGATCTGCCCCCGGGCGAAGTAGAACCCGGCACTGGCCGCCGCCGTCACCCCGATCATGAAGTTGGAGGTGGCGGTGGACACCTTCATGGGGAGGTGCATGGCGATGTCCATGGCCGGGACCTTCAGGGCGCCCGATCCGATACCGAGCAGGGCGCTCACCATCCCGGCGACGTACATCATGAACAAGCCGACCTTCGTGCCCACGACCTTGTAGGCCACTTCTTTCTGGTCGAACTGGTCGAAGTAGGAGCCGTGGAGGTCGAAGTAGTTGGCCAGGCGGTCGTGGGAGACGGTCAGGGGTTCGGCGGAGTGACGCTTCCGGTAGGTGGCCACGGCCGAGTAGGCGAGCACCGCGCCGAACAGGATGAACAGTGCCTGGGCCGGGAGCACGGTGGTGAGGTAGGCGCCCGACACCGCTCCCGTGGTAGTGGCGATCTCCAGGAACATGCCGGCCCGCAGGTTGGTCATCCGCTCTCGGACATAGGCGGCGGCGGCCCCGCTGGAGGTGGCGATTACCGAGACGATGGAGGCCCCGATGGCCAGACGGATGTCGATGTGGAACAACAGCGTGAGCACGGGGACCACCACCACGCCCCCACCCAGGCCGATCAGCGAGCCGAGGACGCCGGCCACGATCGAGATGAGGAACAACAGCACCACGAAGTCGAGTGGGGTCACGACCTCAATAGTACGTACATTCGGATGATCGGTCAAGTTGCGTTCTATGACCAGTCCGGCGCCGGCGCCGGTGTGGGCCCGGGCCCGTGGTGCTCACTGCAGGCAGGGCCCGTAGGCTCTCTCCGCCGTGGACACCCGCCGTTCCGAAACCCACCGTCGGGCGCACCGGCACCGGCACCGTCGGGCGCACCGGGCGGCGCACCGGGCGGCGCACGGGACGGCGCACCGGGCGGCGCACGGGGAGAAGCACCGCCCGATGCACCGCCGTCGATGGCTCCTGCTCGTCGGGACCGTCGTGGTGGTCGCCTTCGGGCTCGCCAGCGCGCTCTGGATCGTCTGGCCCCAGACCAGCGGGCCCGAACGGGCAGACGCCATCGTCGTCCTGAGCGGGAGCGGACCCCGGGAAGCCCACGCCTTGACGCTCGCCTCCGAGGGCTACGCCCCCGTCGTCCTGTTCTCCCTCGGCGCCCTGCCCACCATGCCCTGCCCGGAGCGTGCGGGGGTGCGGGTGGTCTGCTTCGCACCCGACCCGGTCGACACCCGGGGCGAGGCCGAGTTCGCCTCCCGCTACGCGCGGACCCACCACTGGGACCGGCTGCTCGTCGTGCCCGGTCGGTTCCAGGCGACCCGGGCGGCACTGCTGTTCCACCGCTGCTACGCCGGCACGATCTTCCTGTCGCCGGCCAGCCTCGCGCCCGGATCGGAGCCCTACCTCTTCATCTACCAGTGGGGCGCCCTGCTCAAGGCGGCGCTCGTCGTGAGGACCTGCTGACCGCTACCAGCCAGCTCGACACCATGAGTTAGGGAAGCCTAATCTCTGGAGCGTGGACTTCCGTTCCCGGGTTGACCGGGGCTCCTTGCCGACCGACGACGCAACGCCCTGGCGAGGAGCGACCGCTCTTGCCGGTGCGGGCATCTTCGTCGGCAGCTTCGACCTGGGGTCCATATCGATCGCGTTGCGGCCGCTCGCCACCCAGTGGCACCTCTCCACGTTGCTCGTGACGATGCTTGGCACCGTCACGCTCGTCGGCATGGTCGCAGGCAGCCTCGGCACCGGCATGCTCACCGACCGCATCGGCCGGCGCAGGGTCCTCGTCGTCGACCTCATAGCGTTCGTGGTGAGCGGAGCGATCGGGGCACTCGCACCCGACTACGGGGTCCTCCTCGCCTGCCGCCTGGTGACCGGCGTCGCCATCGGCACCGACTTCGCCGTCGTCTTTCCCTACGTCGCCGAGATCGCCCCCGGAGACAGGGGCGGGCGGGCCATGGCCTGGATCATGTGGAGCGCCAACTTCGGCGTCCTCCTCTCCTACGGGACCGGTGCGATCTTCCTGGCCCTGAGCGCGCAGGGTTGGCGGATCGAGCTCGGACTCGGCGCCGCCCTCGCGGTCCCCCTCGTGGCCCTCCGACGCCGGATCGGCGAGTCCCGCCGGTGGGAACGGGAGCACCTGACCTCGTGGCGCCAGATCGTCCGCCACACGGTCGCCGAGGCTCGGCAGGGATCGCTGGTGGCGATGGCCACGAACTGGTTCCTCTACCAGGTGAGCGACCAGGGGCTCACCTTGCTGCTCCCCTTGATCCTCGCCACCATCCTCTCCCGGTCGGCGGCCAACGGAGCGCTCGGCGCCACCCTGGTCAAGGCGGTGACGATCCCCGCCGCCCTCCTCACGGTCCTCCTGATCGACCGGGTCGGCTACCGGCCGCTCCAACTGGCCGGCTTCGCCGGTCGGGGCGTCGCCCTCGGGGTGCTCGGCATCCTCCTGCTCGTCACCACCCACCTCCCGGTCGCGGTCGGTATGGCACTCCTTGGGCTCGCGTTCTTCTTCGGGGCGGCAGGTCCGGACAAGACGATCGTCATTGCCCCGGCGCTGGCCTACCCCACGACGATGCGGGCTAGCGGGCAGGGCCTCTCCGAGGCGGCCGGCCGTGTCGGTGGGATCGTCGGCGTCACCGGCTACGGCATCCTGGCCGGGATCGCCGGGCCGGGAGCAGGCGTCCTCCTCTTCGCCGGCACGTGCCTCCTGGGATACGCGCTCACCCTGGCAGGGCGGAACGGCACCATCCGCGGCACCATCCGCCCGACCGCGGCCGGGACGCCAACCGTCCCGAGCTCAGCCGCGCCCGGTGCTGCAGCACCCGGAGCCGTAGCGACCGTCTCCCGGAGCGAGCACCCGGCGCGCTGACCTCACCGCAGCCATCCGCAGCCGAGCGCGGCGGTCGCGGGCCGGCCCCGGGCGGACCCCGGCGCCCTCGATCAGGACGTGGGGACCAGGCCTTCTGGCGCCATGTCCAGCGTGGAGAGGATGGCGACGGCAAGGGCACGGGCGGACAGCGGGTCGAGCTCGACCGCCACCCGAGCGCTGGCGCCCCTCCCCGGGTTGAGGAAGTCGATGTTCAAGGTGTGCTCGGCGGGCGCATGGACAGGGTGGTCGAAGTACACCGTTGCATCGGTCACCGGGAACCACCCATCGGTGCCCTTGCCACTGCCGGCGATCTCCACGGTCTGGGTCTGGTACGTGCACATGAGAGGCAGCTCCTACGCGGTGAGATGCTCGCCGAAGAACGCCCAGATCCGTTGCCAACCGTCGTTGGCGGCCTCGGGTCGGTAGCTCGGCCGGTCGGACGCGAAGAAGGCATGGCCGGCTCCCTCGTAGGTGTGGAACTCGTGGGCCTTGTGGTGCTCGACGAGCGCCGCCTCGAGCTCGGTCACCTGGTCGGGCGACGGGTACTGGTCGTCGGCCCCGAACAGACCGAGAAGCGGGCAGTGGAGATCCTTCGTGAGGTGGACGATGGGACCCACCTTCATCGGGAAGCCCTCCGGCACCGTCCCCGTCACGAAGGCCCCGTAGCAGTCGACGGCGGCGTCGAGCGGAAGGCTGCAGGCGGCGAGGAACGACTGGCGGCCGCCGGAGCAGTACCCGATGACCCCGACCTTCCCGTTCGACGTGGCCAACGCCTTGAGTGTCGCCATCGCCCCTCCGACGTCCCCCACGAGACGGTCGTCGGGAACTCCACCCTGGGCACGGGCCGCGGCAGCGGCGTCGTCCGGGCTCGCTCCCGGGGCCTCACGCCAGTACAGGTTCGGGCACAGCGCCAGGTAGCCGTGGGCCGCGAACTTCCGGGTGATCTCCTTCGTGGCCTCGTCGTACCCCGGCATGTGGTGGATCACCACCACGCCACCGTGGGGGCCGTCCCCGAGCGGTTGGGCGAGATAACCCTCGATCTCGTCCCCGCCGTGCCCGGTGAACCGGATCGTCTCGGCTCGCAATGCATCGTTCATGTCGGTCATCTCCTCCGTATCGTGTCCCGACGTGCTGGCGGGGCGGTGTGCCGTTCCGTTCGGTGGGGATGTTCCGGGTCCGGCAGCGCGCCGCCCTCCATGTTCTACCGGACAACGGAACCCCGGGTGGAGGGTAGCGGGTGCGCACGCCTTCCGGATCGCGAGCAGGCCGCAAGGCGGCAGGATCGGGCCACGCGGAGAGAAGCAGAAACGCTGAAGCGGCAGGAGGCGCTGAAGCGGGAGATCTGTATGCCGGGCCCGGAACATCGGTTGGCGGGAACCGCTGCTGCAACGGACCCGGCTCTTACAGTGTAGCAACCGACGACGACATGTTTCGATGGCAAGGTTGCCGGGTCAGATCAGTCCCCATGGCCCTGGCGGGCCGCACGCAACAGATGAAAACTGGTAGCGGGTCGCCCGGGCGACGTCGGAATCTCCTTGGTGTGCGCGAGCCCGTTGTTCAGTCGGACGCGGGAGCCTCGGGAACGCCGAACTGTTGC
>DAHXOA010000003.1 GCA_027365145.1 Acidimicrobiaceae bacterium
GGCAGACCTCGCCTGCGGAGAGGGCCGTAACGCATTGGCCCTCGCCCGCCTCGGGTGGCACGTCACTGCAGTCGACATCTCCGGGGTAGCCCTGGACAAGGGCCGGACCATGGCCGAACGGGACGGGCTCCAGGTGGACTGGGTGCACGGCGACGTCCTCCAGGTGCCGCTCCCCGCCAGCTCCTTTGACCTCGTGGTCCTCGCCTACGTGCAGCTCCCCCCCGAGGCCCAGGTCGCTCTCCTCGGGCGCTCCGTCGCTGCACTCACTCCGGGGGGTTGGCTGCTGGTCGTGGCCCACGACGCCGACAACGTGACAAGGGGGTACGGCGGCCCGCCGGACCCGTCGGTCTGCTACACCGTCGAACGCACCCGGTCCGCGCTCGACGGGCTCGTCGTCGAGCGCCTGGGCCAGGTGACGCGCAAGGTCGACAAGGACGGTGTCGTCCACGAAGCGGTGGACCTGGTGGCCTTCGCCCAGCGACCCGCCGCCTCGTAGCCCGCCGGGGGCTGTCAGCTCCCGCCTGGCCCACCTCGGACCGGGCTGGAGACCGGCCCGCCGCGCTGGCCGGCCGGCGTCCCGTCGGCTGGTGACCGGTCGGAGGCGCTGGCGCCCGCGGCCCCGGTGGCGGTCCCGCCGAGGTCGCCCGACCCGGAGCTGAGGCCCGCGGTCCCAGAAGGGGTCTGCCGGCCAACGAGGCCATCCCCACCGGGGTCCACCGGTCCGTCGAGGTCCGTACCGGGTCCGGTGCGTACCCGGGGTAGGGCACCGGGGTGGTGGTCGCGCAGGTAGGCGACCAGCTTCTCGCGCACCATGCACTGGAGGATCCATCCCGAGGAACTGTCGCGGGCGCTCATGACCGCCCGGAGCTGGATGCACGACGGGCCCGCCCCCGTGACCTGCAGGCTCCAGACCGCTCCGTCCCAATCCGGGGAGGCCCGGAGAACCTCCAGCAGGTACTGGCGGAGCTCCTCGACCGGGGTGGTGTGGTCCACCTCCACATGGACGAACTCCAGCAGGTTGGCGCTGGTGCGGGTCCAGTTCTCGAACGGGTTCTCGATGAGGTAGGAGATGGGGAGGATCAGGCACCGGAGGTCCCAGATCCGAACCACCACGTAGGTCAGGTTGATCTCCTCGACGCGGCCCCAGTGCCCCCCGACCACCACGACGTCGTCGACCCGGATGGGCTGGGAGATGGCGATCTGGATCCCGGCAAGGAAGTTCGTGGTCACCGGCTTGGCTGCCAGCCCGAGCACCACACCGACCACGCCGGCCGACGCCAGCAGGCTCGCCCCGGCCACCCGGACCTCCCCGAAGCTGAGGAGAATGCCGCCCACCGCCAGGACGACCACCACCGCCCCGACCAGGCGCCGGAACACCTGGAGCTGGGTCTTGACCCGCCGGGCCCGGAGGTTGTCGGCGACGTCCACCCGCAGCCGCGCCAGCACCACGTCCTCGAAGACGTAGGTGCAGCGGTAGAACAGCCACGCCGTCGCACTGATCAGGACGATGAGGAGGGCATGGTCGATGGCGGCGCCGGGCCGGGCAGTGACCGGGACGGCCGCGTCGCCGAGCGCCACGCCCGAGAACGCCATGATGACGCGGAAGGGACCACGGAGACGCGTGAGCAGCGAGCGCTCCGCCGCTGCCCCCGACCCCGGCAGGGTGCGCCGGACCACCACTGTCACGAAGAGGGCCAGCCCGAGCCCGATCGCACCCCCGCCGCCGAGCGCCACGAGCTGTCTCCAGACCACCACTACCCCGGGCTCCCCGGCATCACGCGCCGCCGTCGACGCGCTGGGTCGGCCAGCGCTGGGTCGGCCAGCGCTGGGTCGGCCAGCGCTGGGTCGTGCAGCGCCAGATGATCCAGATGTTGCAGTCGGATCGGCTCCACAGGCTGGCTCCTCGCGCTGGCTCCACGACGTCTCGGGGTCCGGTGCCCGCATCGTACAAGCCCCCGGAGACGCCTACGGAGCGGGTTCCTCCACGAAAGGCCGGGTTCGCGACGGCCCGACTCGGTCATCCGTGCTCGCTGAACCACCGGCCCAGCACGGACCGGTAGGCACCGTCGTAGCGGTCGTACTCGTCGCGCAGGGCACCGCCCGGCCAGTCGGTAGGGAGGAGCTCCCGGGGGAGGAGCGGGTCGGACTGGAGGTGGCGGAGCACGTCGGCACTGACGACGAATCCCTCCGCCAGGACCTGGCGGTCTCCGGCCACCAGGGGATCGAGCAGCGCCGTCATCGACGACCGCAGCCCCTGGGCTCTGCCAGCCCACCAGTCGAGATCCCACAGCCGTCGGACCAGCTCCCCGGGGTCTCCCTCCGGAACGCACCGGAACCACCGGACCTCCTCGGCCCCTACCGGTCGAGCCTCCCCCAGGTTGTCCGGACGCAGCCACACGCCTTCGCGGAGCTCGGACAGGCGGGCGGCCGCGAACGTGGCCCGCAGCAGCACCCGGTCCGCGGCACTGCGACGCCCGTCCGCCACGACCACCGCCTGGAGCCAGGTGTGCCCGTCCCACGGATCGGTCCGGGCACGTCGGCTCGCGGTCTGGCGCGCCTGGCGGGCAAGGAGATGGCCGGCGGCGATCCCATAGGAGCCGCTGCCGTCCCCGGCCAGCTCGCCGGCAGCGACCATCCGGGACAAGGCGGTCCGCGCCGTCCCTTCGGTGATGCCAAAGAGCGAAGCCGTCCGGACCAGTAAATGCACCGGCAGGTGGGGCGGATCGGTGCCGAGAAGCACGGAGAGCAGCACCGACCTCGCCGTCAACGCCTTGCGTGCTGCCATCATCCGCTCCACGCCATGGTAGCCGACCGGGACGCCAGGACCACGGCGTCGGTCTCCGCGACCAGAGCTCAGGGCCCCAGTCCACTGACTCGCAGCGTGACGTTGTAGCGCCCCCCGAACCTAAGCGGGAGGCGCCCACGGACACCAGCGGCGGCACCGTCGGCGGGACCGTCGGCGACGCTTCCCGACTCGGCCTCGGGCCCGAACAGCTCTGCCGCGCTCGGCAGGATCCGGCACACTCCGTGATAGGCGAACCGGGACGGCCCCCCGAACACGAACAGGTCACCGGACGCGAGAACGAGATCCTGCCACGGCCGGCCGCGGCGCTCGGGGTTCCCGAATCGGAACACGCAGGGATCCCCGAGGCTCACCGACACCACCGGCTCCGCCGAGCGCTCGTCGCGATCCCGATGCATGCCCATCCGGGCTGCGCTGTCGTAGAAGTTCACGAGCGCCACGTCGGGCCGGTAGCGGCCAACCGCGTCCCCGTCGCCGAAGGCCGCCGCCACCGCTCGCCGACCCAGGTCTCCGAGCCACGCCGGGAACGGCAGGACCGGGCGGCCTCCACCGCCATCACCTGAGGGGTCCCCCACGGTCCGCGAGTAGCCGTAGGGATACCAGTGCCAGCCGAGGCAGACGGTTCTCACCGACATCACGCCACCTTGGGGAAGCCGGGTCGGCGGGATCCGATCCGGGGGTCCCGACCATCGCCGGCACGAGCGGAGGAGTCGCGCCTGACCGGCGACGTCGAGCCATCCGGGAACGTGGACGGCTCCAGGGACCACCTCGATCGGGCTACCGGCCACCGGAGTCATCGACCATGCATCGTGCCACGCCGGTGCCGGCGCGTGGCATCGGGGGCTCACACCGCGGCGGCCTCAGCCTCCACCGGGCGCTGTCGGCGGCAGTGAGCCGAGGTGCGGACCATCTCCGGGACCACGCAGAAGACGGCACCGAGCTCGATCGCTTCCGGGCCCTGGTGTCGCTCGACCCGACGAACGAGGTACCGGCGCAGCATCTCATGAGCCTTCTGGCCGAGCGCGGGCAGCCGGGGGTGGCACTTCGGGTCTTCCAGGATCTCCGGAGCCGGCTCCTCGCCGACGAGGGGCGCGTCGCGGATCCCGAGACCGAGGACCGCGCCGGAGAGATCGCCCGTGAGGCTGCCGGACGACGTGACCGGTCGGCGCCACGGCGTGTGGCGCCGTTCCCGACGCCGCTCGTGGGACGTTCCGCCGAGGTGGCCGCGGTCGAGGCCCTGGTGGCGCGGGGCTTCCGCTTCGTCACCGTCACCGGGATGGGTGGGATCGACAAGAGCCGCGCCGGGCTCCAGGTCGACTGGGCCAGGTGACGGCACCGTTCCCCGGCTCGTCAGCCCGCTCTGCTCGTCAGCCGGCCCGTAACTTCGCCACGGCGTCGAGTGCCCGGTCGGCATGGACGTGCATCCGCACCTCGCTCTGGATGACCGACGCGATCCGGCCGTCGGGCGCGATCACGAAGGTGGCCCGCTTCGTCGGGGACAGCGCCGTGAACCGGCGGCGTACCCCGTAGCGGGTGGCGACGGCGCCATCGGGGTCCGAGAGCAGTGGGAAGTCAAAGGTGTGCTTCTCGGAGAACCGCTTCTGCTTCTCCACCGGGTCGGCGCTGATCCCGACCCGGTGGGCACCGGCGGCCTCGAACTCCGCACTCAGGTTCCGGAAGTGGCAGCTCTCCGCCGTACAGCCCGGCGTCATGGCCGCCGGGTAGAAGAAGAGCACGACCGGGCCGTCGGCGAGGAAGTCGCCGAGGCGTCGCGGCGTCCCGTTCTCGTCCGGGAGCTCGAAGTCGGGAGCCGGGTCGCCTGGTCGCATTGCAGGAGGCTAGCGAACGTGGGCGTCAGCCACGCGGACGCACGCGACCGGGCCGGATCGTCGGCGACCGGTCCCCGGGTGCAGGTCCTGTACGACCGTCACACCTCGAACCGGTCCTCGGGAAGCGGCAGGGTGAGGACGAAGTCGGAGCCTCCGGTGTCCGCTCGCCGGTAGCGGAGGTCGCCGCCGTGGCAGCGGGCGAGCCCGCGGGCGAGGTAGAGCCCGATGCCGATGCCCCGGGAGGTGTGGTCGGCGCGAGCGAACTTCCTGAAGAGCCGCCCGACCTGGTCGGGCGGGATACCGGGACCTTGGTCGACCACGTGTATCGCCGCCCATCCGTCCGAGAGCTCCCCCCAGACGAGGACCGGGACGTCACCGGGGCTGAACCGCAGCGCGTTCCCGATCACGTTCCCGAGGATCTGCCCGATCCGGACCGGATCGACCAGGAGCCGAACGGCGGGGAGATCGCCCACGACGACGGGCGCCTCCTGGTGGACCATGTCGCGGACGATCCGGCCGACAAGGTCGTCGATCGACCACAAGGTCGTCTGCAGCGGGAGGTTACCGGCACCGATGGCCTGGAGGTCCGCCATCGACGCCACGATGGCCTCCATGCCTCCGGTCTGACGCACGATGGTGTCGAGCTCGGCGCCTGCTTGCTGCCACAGGGCCCGGGACTGGTCGCTGCCCGCGTCCCGGAGCTCGTCCAGCTCCATCTGGAGCAGGGTCACGGCGCTCCGCACTGCGTGGATGGGGTTCCGGAGCTCGTGGGCGATCGTGGCCACGGTGTCGGTGAAGCGGCTCTCGTCGACAGTGGGAGCCGACACCTCGCCCGAGCCGACCAGATGGCCGGTGCCGTCTGGCCCCCGTCCGACCCCGACCGGAGCGCTCCACACGCCGTCGACCATCGCGCCGAGCCGCCCGGGGGGGACGGGACGGCTCCAGAGGTAGCCCTGCCCGAACCGGCACCCCATGCGCATGAGCTCCTGGCGGTGGGTCTCGGTCTCGACCCCCTCGGCCACGACGTCCAGACCCATCCGCTCGGCCAGATGGACCACCAGATCGACGATGACCATGTCCTCGGGATCGGTGATCAGCCCGGCGACGAACGTGCGGTCCACCTTCAGGACCTCGATGGGGAAGCGTTTCAGGTAGGCGAGCGACGAGTAGCCGGTGCCGAAGTCGTCAATGGCGATCCGCACGCCCCTCCCGTGCAGGGCGCCGAGCGTGCGTTGGGCGGCGACCACGTCCTCCATGACCGTGCTCTCGGTGACCTCGAGGCAGAGGCTGGCCGGCGGGACGCCCGAGTCGGCGAGCGCCCGGTCGAGGGCGTCGAACAGGTCGGGGTCGTTGAGCTGACGCATCGAGAGGTTGACCGCCATGGTCAGGCCCATCTCGGGGTGGTCGGCGTGGAGCGCCGCCAGCTCGAGGCAGGCGGTGCGGAGCACCCAGATGCCGATCGGCAGGATCAGGTTGGTCCGCTCGGCCGTCTCCATGAAGGCGTCCGGCCCGAGCAGGCCCTCGACCGGATGGTTCCAGCGCAGGAGCGCCTCGAAGCCGGTGAGCCGGCCCGTCGCGATCTCGACAACCGGCTGGTAGTAGAGGAGCAGCTGGTCGTTCTCGATGGCCAGCTCCAGGTCCTCTTCGATGCGCAAACGCTGGAGGGTGACCCGGCGGAGCTCGTCGTCGAAGAGCTCGATCCGATCTCCACCCCCGGCCTTCGCCTTCCAGAGCGCCGTCTCGGCACGGGCCAGGAGCTCCTCGGCGCCCGATGCGGTCGACCGGGTCGTGACCGGGAGATCGCCAGCCGTGACGTGGGCGACCCCCATCGAGCACCGTACCCGCCGGGCGTGTGCCTGGACGGTGAAGGCTTCGTCGAAGCAGCCGGCGATCTCCCGGGCCCGGGCCAGGGCGTGGCGGGGTTCGGGAACCTGGTCGTAGATGACCGCGAACTCGTCACCCCCCAGGTGGAACACGGTGGCATCGCCCTCCTGGGACAACTTCAGACGCTCGGCCACCGCCACGATGAGCTCGTCACCGGCTCGATGCCCGTGGTTCGAGTTGATGAGCTTCAGGTGGTCGATGTTCATGAGGGCGAGCGCGACCGGCCGGTCCGCGTCCTCGGGGTCGTTCACGAGTCCCTGGAGCCGGTGCATGAGCAGCACCCGGTTGGGCAGCCCGGTGAGCGGGTTGTGCGTCGCCTGGTAGACGAGCCGGTCCTCTCCCTGGCGCCGCTCGGTGACGTCCCGGGTCGTGACGACCATGCCGGCAACCGAGGGGTCCGCCAGGAGGTTGACGCCGACCGACTCGCAGTGCACGTAGTGGCCGCTGGTGGTGCGGAGACGGTACTGGACGGTCTCGCGTGAGCCGAGCTTCCACTTCGAGAACGCCGCCCGGAGCCGGGCGCGGTCCTCTGGATGGACATGGTCGAGGAAGCCGCTCCCGAGCAGCGGGTTGACCCGGGTGTGCCCCAGCCCCTGCGCGGCGGAGGGGGCGATGTAGGTGACACCGCCCTCGGCGTCGTGGATCGACACGACGTCGGAGATGCCCTGGACCACGGAGCGGAACCGTTCCTCGACCGACGTGGTGACGGCGGCGGCCGACGCCCGCATCATGGCGTACCCGATGGAACGCCGGAGCTGCTCAGCCGTGAAGCCCGTCCCGAGGAGGTAGTCCTGGGCGCCGTGTTCGAGCGCTTCCCGGCCGAGGGCGGCGTCCTCCTGGTCGACGAGCACGATCAACGCCAGCGAGCGGTCCTCGTCCAAGATCTTGCGGAGGCCGTTCAGACCGACGGTGTCCGGCAGGCCCGCTGCCAGGAGGACGACGTCGGGCCGGTGACCCCGGAGGAGGCCGAGCCCGGCGGCCAGGGTGCCGGCGCACTCGAGCCGGTGGGTGTCCAGCCCGCCGGCGTCCACGCTGGTCAGCATGTCCTCTATCACCCGGCGGTGGCGGGGATCCGCGCTGATCAGGTGCACCACCACCTCCGGGGCCGGAGGACCCTCGACCTCGGTGCCCACCGCGGTCGGCGCCCACGGCTCTCCCGGAGCCGCCGGCCACTGCCGTAGCCCGTCCAGGCTCATCGCCGGCCATCGGGCGGAGGTGCGCAACGACCACTACAAGTAGTCTTCATAACACTTAGTGTGCCGTATTTGGTCGTGGAGCGATAGTCCACAGGCGATTTTTTCCTGACACAGACGTGTCATTTATGCCGCCGCGAGAGGAGATCATGGTCTGTTTGTGCCAGCCGGTGACAGGTGCGTGCCGTTGCGGTCTCCGTTCCCGCGGCGGAAAATCTCGGTGAGATCACAACGAAAACACAACGGGGAGCGGAAAAGGATGGCAATCACACCGACAACGGCAGCCGCGCCCGAGCCCCGGCCGGAGGGGTCGGCAGGGGCCCGCCGCGCCGCGATCCGGCCCCCGGCACCGGCCGCCCAGCTCGACGCGGTCCTCGCCTCGGCGATCGTGGCCATCTTCTCCACCGACCTGGACGGCACCATCACCAACTGGAACCCGGCGGCCGAGCGGATCTACGGGTGGACTGCGAAGGAGGCGATCGGCCAGTCGATCACGACCCTGGTGCCCCCCGAGGAAGTCCCCCGGCACGACCAGATGGCCGCCGCGGCAGCTGGCGGGCAGACCGTCACGATGGACCTGGTCAGGCGATGGCGGAGCGACGGCACCACGGGAATCCTGTCGGTCACGCTGGCACCGATCTTCGGGGACGACGGGGACGTGGTGGCGATCGCGGCCATCGCCCGCGACCAGGCGATCGTCCAGCGGACGTCGGCGGCGCTCGTGTCGAGCGAGGCCCGCTTCCACCAGGTGATGGAGACCTCACTCGTCGGGGCGTGCATGCTCGATCCGGTCGGTCGGATGACGTACGCCAACCGGTCACTGGCCGACCTCCTCCGGATGACCCGGGACGACCTGGCCGGTCGCATGTTCACCGAGCTCATCGCCCCCGAGGACCTCCCGGCGGCCCGCCGCTGGATCGAGGGCAGGGGAAGTGGCGACCAGCGACCGGTCATCGGGCACCTCCGACGGCCGGACGGCTCCGAAGCCATGGTCCGCTACGCCGCCAACTCCATGTTCGGCGCCGACGGACGGGTCGAAGAGACCATCGTGCTCATCAGTGACGTCACCAACCTCCACCGGGCAGAGGCGGCTCTGGTCCTCCATGCGCGCCGGCTCGAAGCCCTCCACCGGCTCTCCCAGCGGGTGAACAGCCTGGTGTCCCGGCCTGACCAGATGCTCCGGCACGTTGCCGAGCGCTCCGCCGACCTCTTCGAGGCCACCGTCGTCGTCCGCCTGTACGACCAGCCGGCACGGCCGTGGGTCGCCGCCGACCCGAGCCTGGACTCGGCCCTCGTCACCCGCGTCGTCGAGGACCTCTGGGACGGGCCCCCCGAGGAGCCCTACACGCCGTTGCGCCGGGCGACGCGGGCCCAGGAGGTCGTGGTGTTCAACGCCATCACGCCGGAGATCGTCGCGTTCTCACCCCGCTTGGCCCGTGCGATCGCCGGGGGCATCCCGATCTCCGCGCTGGCCATCATCCCCTTCACCGAGGACGCCAGGACCATCGGGAGCCTCATCGTCCTCCGCCATCAGCCCGGGGCACCGTTCACGGCCGACGAGGTGACCCTGGCCGAATCCCTGGCCGGCATGGCGTCGATCGCCATCAGGACCGCCCACCTGGTCGACGCGCTGGAGGCGAGGTCGCAGCAGGCCGAGGACGCGGCGGCACAGCTGCGACGGAGCGTGCACCAGCTCTCGTCAAGCGATGCCGAGCGCCAGGCGCTGCTCACCCGGTTGATCCGGACGCGCGAGCACGAGCGCAGCCGCATCGCCGCAGAGATCCACGACGACTCCCTCCAGGTGCTGGCCGCCGTCGGGCTCCGCCTCCAACGCTTGCGCCGGCACCTGGCGGACCCGCGGACCGTGGAGCTCCTGGACGGAGTGGAGGAGACGCTCGACGAAGCGACGGACCGGCTCCGTCGGCTGCTCTTCGACCTGCGCCCACCGGCGCTCGACGGCGCCGGGCTGGCTGGCGCCCTGGAGGAGCTGGCAGAGATGCTCTTCGACCAGCAGGAAGGCCGCGCCCGCTGGCGGCTCGACGACCGCCTACCGCACCGGCCGCCTCCGGCCGAGGAGGCGATCATCTACCGGATCGTCCGGGAGGCGATGACCAACGCGGCCAAGCACGCTCACTGCACCGGGATCGTGATCGAGCTGTCCGAGACCGCGGGGGGCGCCTTCGCCAGGGTGCAGGACGACGGCGTCGGGTTCCGACCGGGGACGAACGTCACCGGCCACTTCGGGCTCGTACAGATGCGGGAACACGCCGAGCTGGCCGGAGGAGTGCTGGGCATCCAGTCGACACCGGGCGCCGGCACCACCGTGGAGCTCCGGATCCCGTATGGAGACCAACGGGTCGCCGCCGGCTCGGAGCCGGACACGGACATCGGGCCACCGGCTGGGACCACCGCCGACATGGAGCCGGACACGGTCGCAGAGACGGGGCGGGCATGAGGTCCGGAGCGGCACCAGCCTGGCGCTGAGCGCTCCCACCCGGTCGCTCCGGGACGAGCGAGCTACCCGGCGAGACCGCCATCCATGTTGACGAGCCCGGACCGGACCGCAATGGAGAGCGCCTCGAGCTTCGAGTGCGCTCCCAGCTTCGTGAGGATGTTCCGGACATGATTGCGGACCGTGTGCGGGCTGAGGGATAGGCGCTCGGCCATCCCCTCGGTCGACATCCCCGCCGCCAGCAGACCGAGCACCTCCCTCTCACGGTCGCTCAGCCGGGGCCCGGTGCTGGCACGGGGACGCGGGTGACGGGTCATCCGTGACAGGACCCGGGCGAGGTCGCCGGCGGCGATCGTGGTCTCTCCCCGTGCCGCCAGGACGACCGCCTCGACGACGTCCTCGATACGCTGGTTCTTCGTGAGGAAACCCGAGCACCCGGCTTCGATCGCACGGGACAGCGTGGTGTCGTCCATCAGGCCGGTCACCACCACCACCTCGACGTCGGGCCACTCCGCCTTGATCGTCACCGCCGTGTCCACGCCGTCGGCGTCGGGAAGCCGGACGTCCATGAGCACCACCTGGGGCCGTACCTCGCCCACCAGCGCAAGGGCCTCCGCCGCCGTCGACGCCAAACCCGCAACCGTCACGCTGTCGTCCTCGGCGAGCAGGCCGATGAGCCCGTCCGCCACCAGCGCGTGATCCTCTACCACCACCACACTGACCGGCGCTGGTCGCTGGTTCATCCGTCCTCCGGGTGGAGACGACGCCCGCGCCAGAACCACCAGGGCCGATCGTACCCTCGCCTATGCTCGATCATGGAAGAGACAGGCGGGCACGGGGGCACGGTGGCACGGTGGCACGGCGGCTGGCGCGATGACGGCAGGGTGTCGGCGGGCACGCCCGTGACCAGCCGGTGGGACG
>DAHXOA010000026.1 GCA_027365145.1 Acidimicrobiaceae bacterium
GCGTGGATCACGTCCAGCGCAGGCTCGACATAGAGCACGTCCATCGCCGGGTCCAGCGCCATGAGCTCGTCGACCAGCAGTTGCATTCGGCGCTGTACCGGCCCGCGTCGCTCGAGCGAGCAGACGACGACGGGATGCCGCTCGCCGGAGCGGCGTGGCTCCAGTTCGCCCCCGACGCTGCCACCGGCACTCGACATGGGGTGATGGTAGCGGGATGGCTGGTCGGACAACGACGAGCCGAAGCTCTCCGGCGACGGGAACGACCGGCGGAACCGCTCGTCTCATCCCCAGCACGCCCCACCGGCCTGAGCCGCCCCTAAGGCTCCCGCCCTACGAGAGCGGCTGGTTGTGGCGCCGACCCCGCCGGACCAGCACCCCGCCGATCAACAGGGAACCGAGCCCCAGGGCAGCGATCTCCTCCACGTCCGCACCGGTGAAGGGCAGGCTGCTCGACCCGCCGGTAGTGCTGGAGGTGGTCACCGGCGCCCCCCCGTCGTTCCCGGACGAGCCGGTGAAGGGGAGCTGGGTCGGCGGGACCACCGTGAGGTGGGACGAAGGCGCGCACGACGTGTAGCACGTCGCCGATGCGCTCCCTGGGAGGGCGAGCACGGGCAACGCCACCGCCGCCGCCAGCCCCATACCGGCGAGAAGCCGCTTCACCTTCGACACACGCACGATCTGCCCCATTCGATCCACTCCGTCTCCACACCGACCAGGGACATCCCCGGACGACCTGCCCCTAGCATGAAGCCAATCGGCGTCGGATGCAATTATTGACATCGAAATGCGTTTTTACCACTACTTTGCGTGATGTTCCCCTGCTGCGGGCCGCAGTAGCGGTCAGGCCGCAAGCCCCGGAGCCGGTCGAGCCGAAGCGACGGTGGCGGTCGGGCCGAAAAGCCGCAGTGGCGGGAGTCAGGCCGAGCCGACCGCCGCCAGCAGCTTCGTCAGGGTGTCCTTGGCGTCGCCGAAGAGCATGGTGGTCTTCGGGTCGTAGAGCAGCTCGTTGTCGATGCCGGCGAACCCCGGTCGCATCGACCGCTTCAGGAAGATGACCTGATGGGCCTGGTCGGCGTGGACGATCGGCATCCCGTAGATCGGGCTGCCGGGCGTGTTGTTCGCCGCCGGGTTCACCGTGTCGTTCGCCCCCACCACCAGGGCGACGTCGGTGGTGCTCATCTCCGGATTGGCATCGTCCATCTCCTTCAGCTGGTCGTAGGGCACGTTCGCCTCGGCCAGGAGGACGTTCATGTGCCCCGGCATCCGGCCGGCCACCGGGTGGATGGCGTAGTACACCTCGACCCCCCGCTCGGCCAGGGCGTCGGCCAGCTCCCGGGCCGTGTGTTGGGCCTGGGCCACGGCCAGGCCGTAGCCGGGCACGATGGCGACCTTCGTGGCGTAGGCCAGCAGGACCCCCACGTCCTCCGGTGTCCCCGCCTTCACCGGGCGGGCGTCGGCCCCCGATCCGTCGGCGCCGCCGGCGGCGGTGACGACCGAGCCGAACGCGCTGAAGAGGATGTTCGGGAGGGACCGGCCCATGGCCTTGCTCATCATCCGGGTGAGGAGCATGCCCGACGCCCCCACCAGGGTGCCGGCGATGATCAACAGGTTGGAGTTGAGGGTGAACCCCGACGCGGCGACCGCCAGACCGGTGAAGGAGTTCAGCAGGGAGATCAGCACCGGCACGTCGGCCCCACCGATGGGCAGGACGAAGATCACCCCGAGCACCAGGGAGAGCACGGCCATCACCACCAGCAGGGGCGTCGACCCGGTCACCAGGGTGGCCAGGGCCAGCCCGAGGATCGCCAGGCCGACCAGGGCGTTGATCACCTGCTGGGCCGGGTAGGTGATGGGACGGCCGGTCATGAGCTCCTGGAGCTTGGCGAAGGCGATCGCGCTCCCGGCCAGGGACATGCACCCGACGAGCACGCCGAAGATCACCTCGCCGATCCGGTAGACGGCGGGCTTGCCCGGTACGTCGATGAGGAACACGGTCATCGCCACGAGGGCCGCCGCCCCGCCGCCCACGCCGTTGAAGATGGCGACCATCTGGGGCATGGCGGTCATCTTCACCTTGCGCGCCGCCGGGACGGCGATGGCGGTACCGACCACCATCGCCACCACCGCCAGGACCAGGTTCCGGCTGCTCGACCGCAGCGCCGGATCAGAGAAGGTGAAGCCGATCGCCACCAGCGCCGCCGCCGCGCCGAGCAGGTTGCCCCTTCGGGCGTGCCGGGGCGAGCTGAGACCCTTCAGCGCCAGGATGAAGCCGATCGCCGCCAGGAGGTAGACCAGGTCTCTCCACGTGCCGAGGGTCACGACGCCGCTCCCGTGCCCGGCGTGCCGCCGTCCTCGGGAGTCCCGGTGCTCCCGCCACCCTTCCCGCCCGTGCTCCCGCCGCCCTTCCCGCCGTCCTTCGCCGTCCGCTCCGCCGGCTTGGCCTTGAACATGTCGAGCATCCGGTCGGTGACGACGAACCCGCCCACCACGTTGAGCGACGCCAGCAGGACGGCGAAGAACCCCAGCGTGACCTGGGCGGTCCCATGGGCGTTGCCCAGGACGAGCATCGTCCCCACCAGGACGATGCCGTGGATGGCGTTGCTGCCCGACATGAGCGGGGTGTGCAGGATGCTCGGCACCTTCGACACGACCTCGTTGCCGACGAAGATCGCCAGGACGAAGACCGTCAGGAACGCCACGATGCCTGTGCTCACGAGCCTGCCTCCTCGGTGGTCGGTGGATCGGATGGACTGGGTGGATCGGATGGACCCGACGGATCGGGCGGCGCCCCGCCCGGCACCGGCAGCCCCAGGGCCTCCGCCGTCGGACCGTGGACGACCGCTCCCGCCCGCACCACGCACGTGCCGGCCACGATCTCGTCGTCGAAGTCGGGGGACAGCGTCCCGTCGTGCACGAGGAGGCCGAGCAGGTTGGCGATGTTCCGGGCGTAGAGGAAGCTGGCGTGGGTCGGCATCGACGCCGGAGGGTTGCTCATGCCCACGATGGTGACCCCGCCCGACACGATGTCCTGACCGGCCACGGAGAGCTCGCAGTTCCCGCCCGAGTCCGCCGCCATGTCGACGATCACGGCCCCCTCCCCCATCCGCCCGACCATGTCGGCGGTCACGAGGACGGGCGCCTTCCGGCCCGGGATCTGGGCCGTGGTGATGACCACGTCGGCGCTGGCCACCTCGTTGGCCAGCAGCTCCCGCTGCTTGGCCAGGTACTCGGCCGACTGCTCCCGGGCGTAGCCGCCGGCGCCGTCCTGGGTCTCCAGCTCCAGCTCGACGAACTTCGCCCCCAGGCTCTGGACCTCCTCCTTCGCTGCCGCCCGCACGTCGTAGGCGCGGACGACCGCCCCGAGCCGCCGGGCGGTGGCGATGGCCTGGAGCCCTGCGACCCCGGCCCCCATGACCAGGACCCGGGCCGGCGGCACGGTGCCGGCGGACGTCATGAACATCGGGAAGAACTTCGCCAGGTGCTCGGCGGCCGTGAGCCCGGCCCGGTAGCCGGCCACGGTGGCCTGGGAGGAGAGCGCGTCCATCGACTGGGCCCGGCTGATCCGGGGGAGGAGGTCCAGGCTGTAGACCGTCGCCCCCTTGGCCGCCAGGGCCTGGACGACGTCGAGTGCGGCGAGCGGCTGGAAGAAGCTCACCGTAGAGACCCCCTCCGGAAGCACAGCCACCTCATCCAGGATGGGAGGCTGCACCCGGGCCACCACGGCACACCCGGAGAGGGTCGCCGCTGCGCCACCCACGGAGGCACCCGCGCTCACGTAGTCGGCATCGGCGAACCGGGCGGCGGCGCCGGCGCCGGACTGGACGGCGACCTCGATGCCCGACGCGACCAGCTTGGCCACGACCTCGGGGACCATCGCCACCCGCGTCTCTCCCGGTCGGGACTCGGTGATCACAGCAAGTTTCACGGCCAGAGGTATACAGGCAAATCCGACGATCGACCACTCCGAATGATGCATGCCCAGCTCAGGGGGTCACAGACCGGTCGCCGTCCGGACTGTCTGCGACCGCCCGATCCGGTCAGCCGTTCTCGGCCGCGCCCTTGGCCGGTCGTTCCGCCGGCGACCGGCGGGCGCCCCCGGACCCCTTCTTGCCAGCCGTGCCCTTCGACGCCCCGCCAGACGACGTGGCCGCGCCGTGGGCTCCCTCTCCGTCGACCGGAGTGTCAGGTGCCGGCGGAACGCCTGGAGCCGCCGGAGTGTCGGTCGAGGTCGTCGGGCGAGGTGCCGTCGGGAGCAGCGTCCGGGCCTCGGCCCGGGAGAAGCGCGGCACCGTGTCGGGACCCGCCAGTGAGCGAGCGGCGTCCGCACCCATCGCCCCGGCGAAGAACCGGCCCTGGGCGGCATCGACTCCCATCGCCTGCATGGCCGCCAGCTGGCGCGCCCCGTCGACCCCGTCGGCGATGGTCGCCATCCCGAGCGAACCGGCGGCGCGGATGACGGCCTCGACCACCAGGCGGTTCATGCCCAGGTCGCCGTCGATGCCCTCGACGTAGGCCCGGTGGATCTTCACCGTGCCTACGGCCAGCTTCCGGAGGGGATCGAACGCCGACCAGCCCGTGTCCACGTCGCGAATCCCGAGCTGCACACCCAGCTCCCGCAGGGCCACCAGGTCCTTCGTCGCCGACCCGTCGGAGACCACCTCCTCGGTCACCTCCAGGGTGAGCTGGTCGCCGTCCAGGCCCGACCGCTCCAGCACGGCCGCCACCGTCTTGCCCACCTCACCGGCCCTGAGGGGGGCAGACGGGCAGCCCACGCCGAGCTGAATGCTCCGCGACCAGTGGGCCGCCTCCCCGCAGGACTCCTCCAACAGCCACGTCAGGAGCGCCACGCCGGCCCCACCGGCGTCGATCTCCGCCACGAGGACGTCGGTCGGGATCCGGCCCCGCTTGGGATGATCCCACTCCACCCGGGCGTCCATGCCGAGCACGCGCCCGTCCGAGAGATCCACCACCGGGTCGAACAGCAGCACCGGTGCGCCGTCGAGCGCGATGCCGGCTGCCCCGGTCATCGTCGGCTCCGGCGCGGACCCGACGCTCCGCCCGGGGACACCGGGCCCTGGTGGGCCAATGCGCCACATCTCACTCGGTGAAGATCGACCCTCATCCGCGCCGACTTTAGAGAATTCCGTGCTCACGAGGGTGCATGGTCCGTTTCTTCCCCCCGGAGACCTCTGGAGGCAGCCCGGCACACCGGTTCCCCGGACCGCGGCCACGAGCCCGCTCAGGGCTCGGCGAAGGCGTAGATCGGCATCCCGTTGTACCCGGTCGACAGTGACGGCAGGTAGGGGCCGTTCATCACCACCGCCAGTGAGCCGGTCTGGCCGGGCCCGGCATCACCCTCGACGGTGACGATGGCCCCGTCCGGCCACACCTGGGCGACGATGCCGACGTGGACCGACGTCGCCACCGTCGCCGGCCCCGTCCCGTACAGGACGGCGTCGCCGGGGAGCGGCGCGCTGGTAGGCGGGAGCACGGCCGTGTTCGCCGCCGCCCACGTGTAGACGTCTCCGACGAAGGCGTAGCTGGGGATCGGCACGCCGGCCTGCTCCCACACCCACGTGGCGAACAGCGCGCACCACTCCTCGCACGGGCCATAGGGATTGCAGAAAGACCCGGTGTCCGGGTCGGGCCGGACCTGACTGGCGGCCACCGACACGATGGCCGACGCCAACGGGGTCGGATCGGGATCGGGGGGATTGGCGAAGTCGACCGCCCAGCCGTCCGGCTCCAACAGCCAGTAGCCGCCCCCTCCCGGGGTGAGCGTGACGGCCGCCACCGGCGGGAAGTCGTGGGGGTCC
>DAHXOA010000032.1 GCA_027365145.1 Acidimicrobiaceae bacterium
GGCGTCACCGCCGATGGCGCCCTGGTGTACGCCGAGGGTCCTGCTCTCGATCCGCTCCAGCTCGCGCAGCTCCTGGTGGCCGCCGGGGTCGTCCGTGGCATGCAGCTCGACATCAACCCCGACTGGCCCGTCCTGGCCACCTACGATCCCCCCACGCCAGGGGGACTCGCGGCACCGTCCAACGGGAGCAAGCTGCTCCCGTCGAGCGTGCAGGGGCCATGGACGTTCTTCGAGGCCTCGTGGGCACGTGACTTCGTCACGATGTCGGCACGGGCCGCCTTTCCCGGATGAGCATGGCTGGGGATCGGCGCCGGATGGGGCCGCCAGCGCTCAGTGCCCGTGCTCAGTGCCCGTGCTCCTCGGGTGGGTGGAAGGAGAACGGCAGGTCGGCCATGCGCACGAGGATCGACGCCACGGAGCGGCCCAGGGGGGCCAGGGCCTCGGCTACCCGGTCGTGGTGGTCGAGCAGGGCGTCGTCGACGATGCACGTGCCCTCGTAGCTGACTTCAACGGCGCAGTCCGGGTCGTCGGCTTCCTCAGCGAAGACCTGCTCCACGGTGGGTGGTCCCCGGAGGAGGGGATCGTCTCCGATCACGATCAGCTGGTCGGGCAGGACGGCGAGCACCGGCGCGAGGTCGGGGACGCGGGCCAGGTCCTGGATCCGGAAGGCGATCTCCACCAGGACCTCGGGCTGCTCCTCCGGCTCCTCGCCCAGGGACCGGCTCCGGTAGGCGGTCTGGCTCCACGTCGGCCAATCCAGGCTCACATCGACGCGGATCCGGGCCGGCCGATCCTCCCCGGGCAGGCTGTAGGACGTCTCGAAGCTCACGTCCCCGAGGAACACGTCCACCTGGAACCGCTCTTCCACGGCCTGTCGCTGGAGGAGCGCCGACTCGAACGACAGCCGGAGACCTTCGACGAGATGGGCGAGGACGTGGTCGATCATGCCGGGGCAGAGGCTACCGTTCTTCTGTGCACGATCGCGAAGAAGCACCGGCTGCCTACGGAGCGCCACCGGCGGGCGTTGTCGGGAACCCGTGGCTGGAGCGGCGGGTGGTTGCCTACGCCCACCAGGGAGGCGCCTGGGAGGCTCCGTCCTCGACCCTGTACGCCATCGAACGGGCACTGCGCTCCGGGGCCACGGCCATCGAGCTCGACGTCCACGCCACGGCCGACCGCAAGCTGGTCGTGTGTCACGACGAGACGGTGGACCGCACGACCGACGGCCACGGCCGCATCGCCGACCACACCCTGGCCGAGCTGCAGGCGTTGGACAACGCCTACTGGTGGGCGCCGGGCGCCGACGTCAGCCCGGGCCTCGACCCGGCTGCCTACCCGCTCCGGGGCCAGGCGCCCGGCGATCGGGCCTACGGGATCGCCACGTTGGAAGAGGTGCTGGCCTCCTTCCCCGACGTCGTCCTCAACCTCGACATCAAGGAGACCGCTCCGGCCGTGGTCCCCTACGAGGAGGCGCTCGCCGACCTCCTCCGACGCTACGGCAGACGCGACGACGTGATCGTGGCGTCGTTTCTGGACCTCGCCACCGACTCGTTCGCACGGTACGCGCCGGAGATCCCGACCTCGGCTGGGACCATCGCCACCGGCTCGTTCGTGCGGGCGGTCCGCGCCGGTGCCGACCCCCCGGTCCTCCGCGCCGTGGCGCTCCAGCCTCCGGCACGGCTCCGGGACAGCGTCGTCGTCGACGGCACGCTGGTCCAGGTAGCCCACGCCTGCGGGCTGGCCGTCCACGTGTGGACGATCAACGACGAGGCGGAGATGGATCGGCTCTGTTCGCTCGGGGTCGACGGCATCATCACCGACTGCCCGAGCGTGCTCCGCGCCGTGCTCGACCAACGGGGGATGGCCTGGGAGCCTGAGCCGAGCGGCTCGGGCGGCAACGCAGAACCGGCCCCGTCCCACAGCGAGGACTGAGGTGTCGGTGCCGCCACGGTGCCGACTGGTCGGTGCCGGACTCAGCCCCGACCGCAGTTGGGCTTCTTGCCGTGATTGGCCTTCTTCTTCGCCCGGATCTTCCGCTTGTTCGTTCTCTTGGACACAATCGCGACATGCTAGCGGATGGCTCTCCGTTCGCTTGCCGGCCCGCCGAGTGGATCCGGAGAGGGTGCCGATCCGGACTGCCAACGGAGGGCGCCCGTCGTGAGCTGGCTCCTCTGCGAAGGGACGGTCCTGGCCTCGATCGAGGTGGCCGAGACCTTCGGCGCCCGCGCCGTCGGGCTGCTCGGCCGGCGAGGCTGCGAGGGTGCGCTGCTCCTCCCCCGTACCCGATCGATCCACACGATCGGGATGCGCTTCTCCCTCGACGTGGCGTTCCTCGACCGGGACCTGGTGGTGGTGGGGACGACCAGGTTGGACCCGTGGCGGATCTGCCTGCCCCGGCGGGGCGGACGTAGCGTGCTCGAAGCCCAGGCCGGGGCGTTCGACCGGTGGGGACTGCACGTTGGCGACCACCTGGAGGTCCGAGGTGCCTGAGGTCGGGAGCGCCGGCCCGACATCGCCGGAGCGGCCCATGGGGTCGGAGCATCCGGCCAGTGGGGTCGCCCGGGAGCATGGAGGCGTGGTGCTGGTCGGCACGCCGATCGGGAACCTGGGAGACCTGCCCCCCCGGGCGGTGGCCGCGCTGGGGTCTGCCGACATCGTCTACTGCGAGGACACCCGGCGGACGCGCACGCTGCTCGCCCACGCCGGGATCACCGGTGCCCGGCTGCGCTCGTTGCACCAACACAACGAGGACGGGTCGGTGGCCCGGATCGTGGACGAGGTGAGCTCGGGTCTCCAGGTGGCCGTCGTCTCGGACGCCGGGATGCCGGGGATCTCCGACCCGGGTCGACGGGTGGTGGCCGGTGTGCGTGCGGCCGGGCTCACCGTCTCGGTCGTTCCCGGGCCGTCGGCCGTCGTCGCCGCCCTCGTCGTGAGCGGGATGGCCACGGACCGGTTCTGCTTCGAGGGATTCCTCCCCCGCTCCGGCGCCGCCCGCCGCGCCCGGGTGGAGGGCCTGGCAGACGAGCAGCGGACCGCGGTCCTCTTCGAGGCACCGGGCCGGGTGGCGGCCACGGTAGCGGACCTGGCCGCCGCGTGCGGTCCCGGGCGGCGCGTGGCCGTCGTCCGCGAGCTCACCAAGCTGCACGAGGAGGTGTGGGACGGCACCCTGGGGCAGGCCGTCGACTGGGTGGGCGGCGCCCCGCTCCGGGGCGAGGTGGTTCTCGTGCTGGAGGGAGCGACCGGAACACCCCGGGCGGATCCGGGCGACGCCGTGGTGGAAGCGGCGCTGTCGAGACGGCTGGAAGCGGGCGAGCGCACCCGGGGCGCGGTGGACGCCGTGGCGGCCGAGCTCGGTGTTCCCCGCCGACGCGTCTACCAGCTCGCCGTGGGTCCGGGAATGCGCCCGTCCGATCGGAGGTTGTGATCGTGGCGAGGCCGGGTGTCCAGATCGGGTGGCGTGCCACACGGCGGCCGGCCGGCCTGTGCGCTGGTTCGGGTGCCAGCCAGCCAGGCCGGTCGATGGTGAGCAGGGCGAGCAGGAGGAGCGGTCGATGATCTTCGGGACGGCACGGTCGGACCAGGGTGGCAGGTTCGTGATGGATACCAGCCAGGCCGCGCCGGTCGAACCCGACGAGCGTCCCGAGGGGCTGGCGCGGGCATCGTTCGGCGCGGGGTGCTTCTGGGGCGTCGAAGAGGTGTTCACCGGGCTCCCCGGGGTGGTCGACGTGGTGGTCGGCTATGAGGGCGGGGCAGCGGAGCACCCCACCTACGAGCAGGTGTGTACCGGGAGGACCGGGCATGCCGAGACGGTGCTCGTGACCTACGACCCCGAGCGCACGACCTACGAGGCGTTGCTCGAGGCGTTCTTCAGGCACCACGATCCGACGACGCCCAACCGCCAGGGTCCCGACGTCGGAACCCAGTACCGCTCGGTCATCTTCACCCACGACGCCGATCAGGCCACGGCGGCGGCGGTCGCCCGGGCGGCAGTGCAGGGACGGTTCTCCCGTCCGGTCGTCACCGAGATCGCTCCGGCCATGACGTTCTGGCCGGCCGAGGCCTACCACCAGCACTACACCGCCCGTACCGGTCGGGGAGGGTGCGCTGTCGCCAACTGGTGACGCCAACTGGTGACAAGAGCATTCCGTCGCCGACTGGTGACGAAGGCGTCCTGCGGGTCGGTACGCTACCCGCAGTGCCCCGCTTCTACGTGACCACGCCGATCTACTACGTGAACGACGCTCCTCATGTCGGCCACGCGTACTGCACCGTCAATGCCGACGCGCTGGCGCGGTGGCACCGCGCGGTCGGTGACGAGGTGTTCTTCCTTACCGGAACGGACGAGCATGGGCAGAAGGTGGCCCGGGCGGCCGAGGACCATGGCGTCACCCCGCAGGAGTGGACGGATCGGCTGGCGCCCCGCTTTGCCGACGCGTGGGCCGGGCTCGGGATCTCGAACGACGACTTCATCCGGACCACCGAGCCGCGGCACCGGCGCGCCGTCCAGCGGTTCCTCGGGACCATCTACGACAACGGCTGGATCGTGAAGGACACCTATGCCGGGCTGTACTGCGTCGACTGCGAGCAGTACTACACCACAGACGAGCTCGTCGACGGGAGCCGTTGTCCCGTCCACGGCAGGGTGGTGGAGACCCTGGAGGAGGAGAACTACTTCTTCCGGCTGAGCGCGTTCCAGGACCGGTTGGTGGAGTGGTACGAGGACCACCCCGACGCTGTGGTCCCCGAGTCGAAGCGCAACGAGGCCCTCAGCTTCATCAAGGGCGGCCTCCAGGACATCTCGATCACCCGGACGTCCATCGACTGGGGTGTGCCGGTGCCCTGGGACGACCGCCACGTCTTCTACGTGTGGTACGACGCGCTGGTGAACTACCTCACGGCCATCGGCTACGGCGAAAACGGCCCCCAGGGTGCCACCTTCGAGCGCTGGTGGCCCGCCGTGCACCATCTCATCGGGAAGGAGATCATCCGGTTCCACTGTGTGTGGTGGCCCGCCATGTGCATGGCAGCCGGGATCGACCCGCCTGCCGCCATCCAGGTCCACGGCTGGCTCCTGGTGGGCGGCGAGAAGATGTCGAAGTCGAAGCTGAACCAGATCACCCCGGGGGAGCTCATTGCCGACTTCGGGGTGGACGCCGTGCGCTACCACCTCCTGCGCGACACGCCGCTCGGGAGCGACGGGGAGCTCTCGGTGGAGGGGATCGTGGCGCGCTACAACGCCGATCTGGCGAACAACCTGGGCAACCTCATGGCGAGGGTGGCCACGGTGGTCGCCTCGAAATGCGCCGGCGTCGGGCCGCCAGCTCCGGCGTCAGGCCGGCTGGCCGGTGCGGTGCCCGGGCTCGTCGACGAGGCGGTCGCCGGCTGGTCCCGCGGCCTGCCCCATCTCGGGCTCGAGGCGACCTGGAAGGTGATCAGGGAGGCGAACGCCGAGCTCGAGCGGGTCGAGCCGTGGAAGGCGGATCCCGGTCCGGCGGTCGACGACGTCCTCGGCGGTGCGCTGGAGGTCCTCCGACTGGTCGCGTTGCTGGTGTCAGCGGCCATGCCCGGGACCGCGGCGGAGATCTGGCGGCGGATCGGCCTGCCCGGTGCTCCTGGCGACGACGGCCCTGCCCACGAGCTGGCCTGGGGTGGCTATCCCGGCGGCGTCACCGTCGAGAAGGGCCCGGCGCTCTTCCCGCGCCGGCACGGATGACCGGCGAGACCGAAGTGGCGGATGAGGTGGATGTGGCGCTGACGACGGGGAAGCGGGGCTCGGACCGTCCCCCGGCCGGGCTCACGTGGGTCGATGCCCACTGCCACCTCCAGGGTGACTATCTCAAGGATGCGGGGGACGCGGCGACCCTTGACGGCCTGCTCGCCCGGGCCGCCGGTGAGGGTGTGACCCGGATGGTCTGCGTCGGGACATCGGCGGAGACGTCCTCCCAGGCGATCGACCTGGCGCGCTGCTACGACGGCATCGTCCTTGGGCAACCCGGGGCGGAGGTCCCCGTGGGTCTCCGGGCCACCGCTGGCGTCCACCCCCACGAGGCCGGGGACGGGTTCGGCGCACTCGCCTCGATGGTGGCCGCCCAGCGTGACGGCGGGGTCCGCCCGCTCCCGGCCGTCGCAGGGATCGGCGAGTGCGGTCTCGACTACCACTACGACCACGCGCCCCGCCGCCAGCAGCAAGAGGTCTTCGCCGCCCAAGTCGGCCTGGCACTGGAGGCGTCGCTGCCACTGGTCATCCACACCCGGGATGCCTGGGACGACACCTTTGCCGTGCTGGCGGGCGTGGGTACACCGCGGTGGACGGTCTTCCACTGCTTCACCGGCGGTCCCCGCGAGGCAGAGCGGTGCCTGGGGATCGGCGCGGTGCTCTCCTTCTCGGGGATCGTGACGTTCAAGAACGCCGACGACGTGCGGGCTGCGGCAGCCCTGTGCCCGCTCGACTCCCTCCTCGTGGAAACCGACTCGCCCTACCTGGCTCCCGTGCCGGTCCGGGGGACCACGAACGAGCCGAGCCGGATCCCTCTGATCGGCGCGGCGGTGGCGGCGACGAAGGGGATTGCCGTGGAGGACGTGGCGTCGGCGACGACGCGCAACGCCTGCGCCATCTTCGGGTTCTGACCCGAGCGGTCCGCGACCCTCGCATGACGCACAGCCGGGCCGACATCGAGGCGCTCCTCGACACCTGGAGCCTCCGACCCAGCCGGGCGCTCGGCCAGAACTTCGTCGCTGACGCCAACACCGTGCGACGGATCGTACGGCTGGCCGGTGTCGGGCCCTCCGATCCGGTCGTCGAGGTCGGCGCCGGACTCGGTTCGCTGACCCTGGCGCTCGTCGAAGCCGGGGCGGCCGTCACCGCCATCGAGGTCGACCGGCACCTCGTTCCGGTGCTCCGGTCCGAGCTGGCCGACCGTGCCGTCCGCATCGTCGAGGCCGACGCGCTCCGCTTGGACTGGGGTGTCCTCCTGGAACGCGGCTCCGGCGACCCTGCCGACGGTTCCGGCAACCGCCACGGCCGACCCTGGTCGTTGGTGGCCAACCTGCCCTACAACGTGGCGACCCCGCTTGTCGTGCGCGTCCTGGAAGAGGCGCCCCAGGTGGGCAGCCTCCTGGTGATGGTGCAACGTGAGGTGGGGGAGCGGCTGGCAGCCGGCGTGGGGGACACGGGGTACGGAGCGGTTTCGGTGAAGGTGGCGTACTGGGCCCGGGCCGCTGTGGTCGGTCGCGTCCCCGCCACGGTGTTCGTGCCCCGGCCTCGGGTGGAGTCGGTGCTGGTCCGTATCGAGCGACGCCCGCCTCCTCTGGTGGCCTCCTCTGGTGGGATCGTCACGTATGATCGGGTCTTCGACCTGGTCCGAGCCGGCTTCGCCCAGCGACGGAAGATGCTCCGCCGTTCGCTCGAAGGACGGGCAGATCCCGGTGCGTTCGACGTGGCGGGCATCCCGCCGACGGCCCGGGCCGAGGAGCTGACGCTGGAGGAGTGGATCCGATTGGCTGCAGCGACGGGAGGATCGGCATGACACCCGGACTGGAAGCGGACGGAGGCGGGTTGGGTGGCGGGGCTGGAGGCGGCGCCGGGCCTGTTCCGGCCCGGTCCGGTGGCGATCGGCCGGGCCTGCTCCCAGCGGTGCTGACGGCACCGGCGAAGCTGACCCTGTCCTTGGCAGTCACCGGGGTCCGTCCCGACGGCTACCACGAGCTCGACGCCGAGATGGTGACCGTGGACCTCTCGGATCGTCTGGAGCTGTCCGAGGGCGACGGGCTCACGATCGAAGCGGACCTCCCGGCCGGCAGCGCCTGCGCTGGGGCGCCGGCGGCGCGGGTGCAGGTGACCGCCGGTCCTGACAACCTGGTGTCGCGGGCGCTGAGGCTGGTCGGACGGCAGGCCCGCGTCCGCCTGGTGAAGCGCATTCCCGCCGGCGCCGGGCTGGGCGGCGGCTCGGCTGACGCCGCCGCCGTCCTGTGGTGGGCCGGCTACCGCGACGCCTCCGGCGCCGCTGCTCTCGGTGCCGATGTGCCGTTCTGCCTGACTGGGGGCCGGGCCCGCGTCACGGGCGTCGGTGAGGTGATCCACCCCCAGCCGTTCGAGCCCAGACGGTTCGTGCTGCTCGTCCCCCCGTTCGGCATGGCGACGCCGGCCGTCTACCGAGCGTGGGACTACCTACGCGACCGCGGCGAACTCCCCGGAGTTGCCTCCGGTGGCAACGACCTCGAAGCGGCGGCGGTAGCGGTCGAGCCGCGCCTGGCGCAGTGGCGCGACGTCCTAGCCCGGGTGAGCGGCCTCCGGCCACGCCTGGCGGGCAGCGGATCCACATGGTTCATAGAGGGGGATCCAGAGTCCCTGGGCCTGGCCGACCGGACGCAGTTGGCGCTCGGGCGGGAGCAGGCCTCGCTCGTGAGCGTGGCGACCGTACCCGGGTGGGCGTGACCGGCCACGCGCCGTGGCGCCGCCCCGTTGCGACCGGCGCTACTTCCCAGCCCGGCGCTGCCAGCGAGTCGCCTTCAGCATCTTCTTGTGCTTCTTCTTGCGCATGCGCTTGCGGCGCTTCTTGATCAGGGATCCCATGTCGTGAGGCAGGCTAGCCGTCCGCGGGCGCGCCGCGCCACGTGGGGCAGTGTCGGCCGCGCCGCCGACCGCGCCGCCGGTGTCCCGGTGTCCCGGTCAGTCCTCGTGCTCGCCCTCGGGCGGGGTGGGTACGACGGGGAGCTGGAACGTGAAGACGGCGCCACCGTCGGGTGCGTTGGCCACCCCGACGCTACCGTGCTCCTCTGCTGCCACCTGAGCCACGATGGCCAGGCCCAGGCCGGAACCGGGCTTCCCCCGGGCCGCCGGCGCCCGGTAGAAGCGGTCGAAGATACGGGTGAGGTCGTCGGCGTCGACGCCGGGCCCGTGGTCCCGAACCGTGACGGTTCCCTGCCGGCACGTGATCTCCACGGTGCCGTGGTCCGGGCTCCATTTGAGGGCGTTGTCGAGGAGGTTCCCCACGGCCCGTTCGATCCGGCCCCGCGGCGCGTCCACCCACGTCGGCTCGCTGTAGACGGTGAAGGTGACCGCCCGGAGCCGGCCGTGGGTGGTGGCCAGGGCGGCGGCGTCGTGGACGATCGTGTCGAGCCGGACGGGTCTGCGTTCCTCGCGCCGGATCTCACCCCGGGACAGCTCTGCCAGGTCGCCGACGAGGGCGCCGAGCTCGTCGAGCTGGGTGAGGACGTCGTTGATCAGGACGTCGCGATCCTCTGGCGGGAGCTCGTCCATCCGCCGGGCCACCTCCATGTTCGTCCGCAGGCTGGTGAGTGGGGTCCGCAGCTCGTGGGAGGCGTCCAGCACCAGCTGACGTTGGGCGTCACGGGAGGAGTCGAGCGCGGCGAGGAGGCGGTTGAAGGCCCGGCGGAGCCGTCCGAGCTCGTCGTTGCCGCCGGGAGCGAGCGGCTCGGACACGTCGGTGGTCTCGGCCAGCTCCTCGATCGAGCGGGTGAGGTCGTTCAACGGGACGAGCGCCGTACGCCCCACGCCCAGGCCGAGCATGATGGCGACGGCGATCCCACCGGCGGCGATGATCCACAGGTCGACAGCCAGGCGCCCGAGCTGCTGGTCCACGCCGGTGAGGGGCGCGCTCACCTGGAGCGCGCCGCCGGAGGGGAGCGCGACCAGCTCGGGGCCTGCCGGGCCGGTGGTCTGGTACTCGTAGCCCGGGACGATCGGGTAGGCGATCTCACGGGTGGTGGTGCCCCGCACCGTGGTCGTCGCGTAGGCCACCGCGCCCTTCTTGCTGGCGCCGGCGACAGCCCGGACCTGGGGGATGACGCTCAAGATGGGTTGGGCGAGGCCCGTGGACCCGTCGGCCCCCACCACCTGGATGCACACCCCGGGTGCGGGTTTGGAGCAGCTGTCGTAGATCTGGTGGCTGGTCACGGCGCTGGAGGCGTCGGTGTAGAGCGTGTCGTCGACCGATCCCACCAGGGAGTTGTATGCGACCAGGTAGGCAGCCACGGAGGCGAGCACCACCGCGATCACCACCGCGGTGGTGGCGGCCAGGACCAGACGGGCGCGGAAGGTCACGGCTCACGGAGCACGTAGCCGACGCCCCGCGCCGTGTGGATGAGGCGCGGCTCGTCCCCCGCCTCGGTCTTGCGACGGAGGTACCCGACGTAGACGGCGAGGGAGTTGGTCCCCGAGTCGAAGCTGTACCCCCAGACGCGGTCGAGGATCACCTCGCGCGTGAGCACCTGGCGCGGGTGGCGGAGGAGGAGCTCGAGAAGGTCGTACTCGATCCGGGTCAGGGTGAAGGCCCGCTCCCCTCGTTTCGCCTCCCGGCTGGCCGGGTCGAGCGAGAGGTCGGCGAACGTGAGCACTTCGCTGGTGTCGTCGCTGCGGCGCCGCAGGAGGGCCCGGAGCCGGGCGAGCAGCTCGGCGAGGGCGAACGGCTTCACCAGGTAGTCGTCGGCCCCGGCATCGAGGCCCTGGACGCGATCCTCGATGGCATCCCGGGCGGTGAGCATGAGCACCGGCGTGTCGTCACCTGCGGCCCGCATCCGTCGGCACACCTCCAGCCCGTCGACCTTGGGGAGCTGGATGTCGAGGACCACTGCGTCGGGGGACCGGATGGCGATCTCCTCGAGTGCCCGCGTCCCGTCGGCGGCGGTCGACACTTCGTAGCCTTCAAGGCGGAGCGCACGGGTGAGCGCGTTGCTCACTGCCGGGTCGTCGTCCACCACCAGCACTCTCATGTCGCGGGGAGCCTACCGGTCCAGGTCGCCGCGGATGCGGCGTGTGCCTGCGACCCGGGCCGGATCCGCCACCGGTTTGTCCGCCCCCGACGGCCTGCGTACCATCCAGGCGTGACCACGGGATGGAACTTCGCAGACGTGTGGGAAGCAGTCGCCAGCCGGTTCCCCGACGAACCGGCGCAGGTCTGTGGCAGCCGAACGGTCACCTGGTCCGAGCTCGACGGCCGGGCAGCCGGCGTGGCGGCCGCCCTGGTCGATGCCGGCCTGACCCACCAGGCCAAGGTCGCCCAGCTCCTCTACAACGGCCCCGAGTACCTGGAGAGCGTGTTCGCCTCGTTCAAGGTGGGGCTGGTCCCGGTGAGCGTGAACTACCGCTACACCGGCGACGAGCTGGCCTACCTCCTCGACAACGCCGACGCCGAGGCGGTGGTGTTCCACGGTTCGCTGGCCGGCGTGTGCGACGAGATCCGGTCGCGCCTGCCCCGGGTCCGACGGTGGTTGTGGGTGGCCGACGACGACGCTCCGTGCCCGGTGTGGGCCACACCCTACGAGGAGCCGGCCACCTCGGGGATCGGCCCGCCGGCGACGTCCCGATCGGGCGACGACCTCATGCTGCTCTACACGGGGGGTACCACCGGGGCACCCAAGGGAGTGATGTGGCCCCAGGACACCCTGTTCCGCATGCTCGAGGAGCTGAACGGATCAGTGCCGGCCCCGGACGCCGACGCCGCTGCGCACGCAGCGATGCTGGAGCGTCCCGGACCCCTGGTGTTACCGGCGGCACCCCTGATGCACGGCACGGCGATGTGGTTCGTGCTCCCCGTCCTCAGCCGCGGGGGCAGCGTCGTCACCCTCCCCGAGCACTCCTTCGAGCCCGAGGCGCTGCTCGACACCCTGTCCCTGCACCGGGTGAAGGGGCTGTGCATCGTGGGTGACGCGTTCGCACGGCCGCTCGTGGCCGCGCTCGATGCCGACCCGGAGCGCTGGGACCTCTCCGGGCTCCGGGTGGTCTTCTCCTCCGGTGTGAGCTTCAGCGCCGCGACCCAGGCGGCGCTGCTGCGTCACGCCACGGGGGCGGTGGTCGTCGACAGCCTCGGGAGCAGCGAGTCCGGCGGCCTGGCCCGGACCCAGACACGGGCCGGATCGGGGGGGCCCGCCCCCCGGTTCACCGTCGGCCGGACGACCCGGGTGGTCGACGAGGAGGGTGCTGACGTCGAGCCCGGGTCGGGCCAGCGGGGAAAGCTGGCAGTCACCGGGCACATCCCGCTCGGGTACTACCGGGATCCTGAGAAGACGGCAGAGACGTTCGTGACCATCAACGGCATGCGCTACGTCGTGGCGGGGGACTGGGCCGAGGTGGAGGCGGACGGCACCATCCGGCTGCTCGGCCGGGGATCGGTGTGCATCAACACGGGCGGGGAGAAGGTCTATCCCGACGAGGTCGAGCTGGCGGTGAAACGGGCGGCCGGGGTGCGGGACGCCGTGGTCGTCGGGGTCCCCGACGAGCGGTTCGGGGAGATGGTGGTGGCCTTGGTCGAGGCCGATCCGGGTGCGATCGTGACGCCCGGCGCCGTGGCCACAGAGGTGCGCCGTACCCTGGCCGGCTACAAGGCCCCGCGCCGGGTGGTGGTCGTACCGTCGTTGGAGCGCGCACCGAACGGCAAGGCGGACTACCGCCGGCTGCGCGAGGCGGCTATCGCCTCGCTGGCCGTCCCGGCCGGCGGCTAACGTCCGGCAGGGAACCAGCACGATCGGGGAGGGGACCATGCAGCTCGGCTACGGCATCCGGAGGGAAGAGCCCGGACGGATCGCGTCCCGCGCCCGTGAGCTCGAAGCGGCAGGGATCGACGTGTTCTGGGTGGCCGAGCTCTACGGCATGGACGGCGTGAGCATGATGGGCTTCCTGGCGGCGGTGACCGAGCGGGCCCGGATCGGGTCCTCGATCCTCCCGTTCTACTCCCGCACCCCCGCCCTGTTGGCCATGAGCGCGGCCGGCGTCGACCAGCTCTCGGGCGGGCGGGCGATCCTCGGGATCGGCTCGTCCGGGCCCCAGGTGATCGAGGGCTTCCACGGCGTCCCCTTCGACGCCCCCGTCGGGCGGACCGCTGAGATCATCGACATCTGCCGCCAGGTCTGGCGTCGTGACGAGGTCGTCCACGACGGCCGGTACTACCAGGTGCCGCTCCCGGCGGATCGGGGGACAGGGCTGGGCAAGCCGTTGAAGATGATCGACCACCCGGTGCGCGACCGTATCCCTGTCTTCGTCGCCGCCCTCGGGCCGCGGAACGTCGAGCTGGTGGCCCGCGAGGCCGAGGGCTGGCTCCCGATCTTCTTCTGGCCGGAGCGCGCCGAGGCGGTCTGGGGTGAGCACCTGGAGGCGGGACGGGCCCGGCGCGACCCGAGCCTGGGTCCCCTCGAGGTCGCGATCAGCGTGAGTGTCGGGATCGGGGACGGCCTGGAGGAGCTCCGGGAGGAGGCTCGTCCCCAGCTCGCCTTCTACCTGGGGGGCATGGGGGCGCGGGACCGGAACTTCTACAACGACCTTGCCGTACGTTATGGCTTCGCCACCGAGGCCCGGGAGGTCCAGGACCGCTTCCTCTCCGGGGACCGGGCCGGCGCGACGCGGGCTGTCCCCGCCGCTCTGGTGGAGGGGATCTCGGCCATCGGCCCGGCCGGGTACGTCCGGGAGCGGATCGCCGCCTACGCCGATGCGGGGGTGACGATTCTCAACGTGCGTCCGGTCGGTCCCGACCCGATGGGCACGATCGAGACGCTGCGGGGCTGGCTGGAGGACTGAGGGATCGCGTCTGAGGCGGCGACTGTTCCTGCACGAGCGAAGGGATCGCGCACCGGTCACCGCCTGATCCCTGGGGTACTCTGCGCAGGGGTGGGAACAGCGCGCCGGAGAGGACCGGCACCAAGATGGGTTCCTGGGGGCTGACTCCGTGAGACGAGCTGCGGCACCGGCCAACCAGCCGAGACGGTCGACATCGGGTGAACCTCGTCCTAACGTCCAGCGCGTGAGGACGTCGGCTCTGGCGGCACTCCTCACGCTGACGATGGTCGGAGCTGCGGTGGTGTCACCGGTCGCCACCGACTCGGCTGCGGCGAGCACCTCCGGGTGGCAGGTCGCGGCGAGCTACCCGGCACCTCCGCTCCCGACCGCCATCGCCTGTCCCTCCGTCGCGGCGTGCGTCGCGGTCGGTGGCGCCAACAACGGCCTCGGTGGTGTCATTCTCACCACCACCACCACCACCACCACCACCACCACCGACGGCGGCCGCACCTGGGAAGAGACCGGTCCCACCGGGGTGGGGACCCTGGCCGCTGTCGCCTGCCCGTCCACGTCGGACTGCACGGCCGTGGGCTACAACGGCATCGTCGCCACCACCGACGGCGGGAGCGCGTGGGCCGACCAGACGCCTCCACCGGAGGTGGGGGATCTCAACGGCGTCGCCTGTCCGTCCACCCTGCACTGCATGGCTGTGGGGGAGAGCAACCTCGCACCGGACGGGGGGATCATCCTCACCGGAGTCGTGCCCCCGCCGACGCAGGGCTACTGGGAGGTGGCCGCAGACGGCGGGATCTTCTCCTTCGGGGATGCCCAGTTCTACGGGTCGATGGGGGGCACACCCCTCAACCGGCCGGTGGTGGGCGCCGCTCCAGCGGTGACATGACCCGACCCGCAGCAGTGGCTGACGCTGTCAGCCGAAGAGATTCCAGACCAGTTCGAAAGCCTGCATCGCCAGATGGTGGCGGTGGCGGCCCGGCAGGAAGGAGCGGCTGCCTCAGACCTCAATCGGCAGTTCCACATGCTGACCTACCGGATGTCCAGGTCGTCCCGCCTCGTGGCGTTCCACCGGGCCGCGACCCTGTACATTACGCGGCGGTTCTACGCAGACCATCCGGAGTTCTCCGACAGGTGCAACGAGCAGCACGCGGAGATCCTGTAAGCCATGGGTCGCCGCGACGGGGCGAGGGTGTAAGCGCTCATGGTCGATCACACCGGGCTCAGCCGCTACATCGGTCGGTCCAACCCGTCGGCGACGGCGAGGCAGCTGGCCGGCCCCTCGCCGCCACCGCCGATCCCCGCTCGGCCCGACACCCCGCTCACGGTGATGCGGCCCTGCCCGTGTCCGCTGCTCCCCATACGAGGAACCCATGACCGAGAGGCATCCATGACCGACGTGACACGCCCGCTCGAGGGCATACAGGTGCTGGAGCTCTCGCACTACATCGCCGGACCGTACGCGGCGATGATCCTGGGCGACCAAGGCGCGTCCGTGTGCAAGGTGGAGCCGCTCAACGGCGAGCCGGGTCGGCGGGCCATGCCGTGGGCCGACGACGGCGAGAGCATCTACTACGCCTGCTACAACCGCAACAAGACCCAGCTCGCGATGGACCTGGGCAAGACCGACAACCTCGCCCGCCTGCAAGAGCTCATCGCTGCGTCTGACGTCCTGATCACCAACTACTCCATCGGCGTTCCCGAGAAGCTGGGCTTCGGCTGGGAGCAGGTGCGTGCAGCCAACCCGCGCTGCAGCATGGTGCACATTTCCGGCTTCGGGTCGAAGGGACCGCTGAGCCGGTATGTCGCCTTTGACGGCGTGGTCCAGGCCATCAGCGGGCTGGCCGACATGACCGGACACCCCGAATGCCCGCCGGTCATCAACAACGTCCTGGTCGCCGACCACTCGACGGCCGTGCAGGCCGCGTTCGCCGCCGTCCTGGCCATCCAGAAGCGGGACCGGACGGGCACCGGCAGCTTCGTCGAGGTCTCCATGCTCCGGTCACTGGTTGCGCTCTTCGGTGACCTCGTGCCTCAGGTGACCGGGCAGCACCGGGATCCTCACCGCAACGGCAACCGATCGCGGCTTCGCTTCGGCAACACCTACCGGACGAGCGACGGCTGGCTGCTCATCGCGCCGATCGCGCCGACCATGTGGTGCGATCTCTGCCGGATCATCGGCCACGACGAGTGGGCCCGTCCGGAGATCGCGGAGCAGCGGATCCATATCCACGACGAGCAGCTCCGGGCAGACGCCGAGGCCGCCATCAACGAGTGGCTCACTGGACGTACGACCGCGGCGGCCGAAGAGCTCCTCCAGGCCAAGGGGATCGCCTGTGGCGGGGTTCGGAGCATACGGCAGCTCCTCGAGGCCAACCAGGAACAGGATCTGGGTCTCTTGACGAAGGTCGCGATGACGTCCGGGAGCGAGGTGAGGGTCGTCGGACCGGCGTTCTCCTGGGGAGACGGTGTCCGTCCGGCCGTCATCGGTGCCGTGGGTGCCGACAACCCCGAGCCGGCGGGTGGCCGTGCGGGATCATCCGGCAACGCAGAGAAAGAGAGATGATCAGATGGGCGAGAGCGACGCAACAGTGGGGTACGAGAGTGTCGACGATGTGGCGATATTGACCATGTCGCGACCGGCCAAGCTGAACTCCATCAACAGTGCCATGGCAGTGGCGCTGGAGGAAGCGTTCCGGCGATTCGACTCCTCCACCGACAAGGTGGCCGTGCTCCGGGGTGACGGTGATCGGGCGTTCACGGCGGGGGCCGACCTAGCCGATCCGCCCCTGGGCGGATACGGCTATGTCCCGAACATCGGCGTCACCGTGCGCAAGCCGTACATCTGCGCGATCTCGGGGTGGTGCATCGGGGTCGGCCTGGCGATCCTCCAGCAGGCGGACCTGGCGGTGGCGACGGAGACGGCCCGCTTCCGCTACCCGGAGCCCGACCTCGGCATCACCCGTGGCCTCATGGCCAGCCTGGTCAGTCGGATCCCGCACAAGATCGTCGTCGAGCTGGTGCTCGCCGGCAACGACATGGACGCGCCGACCCTGCACCGCTACGGATTGCTGAACGCGGTGACGACAGACGAAGAGCTGATGCCGACGGCGATGGCCTTGGCAGCCCGGATCGCCGGGCACGATGGTGGGCTGAACGTCTTCCTGAAAGAGTGCATCGACCAGACGCTGCCCAAGGGACCGGGTGAGGTTGCCGAACGGACCCGCTGGCTGGGGAACCAGCTCCCGGGCAACCAGGTGAGCCTGGAGCGGGCGGGACTGCGGTCGTGACCGCCGGGGCCTGCCCGGCGGGCGCCTGAGCCTCCGGTAGCCTGAGGGCGCGGCGCGGACCCACGACAGGTGAAAGCGGTCGATCGAGTCGTTCCGGGGTAGTTCAATCGGCAGAACGTCGGCCTTTGGAGCCGGATGTTGGAGGTTCGAGCCCTCCCCCCGGAGCTGTACCCCACGAGCTGCGGATATGGTCCGGCGAAGGTCGGTTCCGGGGTCGGCCGTTGAACCTACGTTGAATAGCGGAATCAGCGACCTCGGCCGAGCGGTCGTATGTCGGCCCTGTCGTCGCGTTGTAGCTCGGCGGCTTGCATGAGCGCTCCGAGCCGGTCGGCGATGGCCTGGTCCCGCTCTTGGGTCG
>DAHXOA010000046.1 GCA_027365145.1 Acidimicrobiaceae bacterium
TGCGTAGCCGGACGCCGCCCGACGTCGGAGATCCGGCGGCTCACCCGAAGCCCAACTGCCGAACTGATCGACGGGTTCGACGACTACCGTGAGCTGGCGGCGCGCACGCGGGTGGCTGTGGCCCCGCTGGTTCACGCCACCGGGCTCCAGATAAAGGTCCTCGATGCGGCCCGGGCCCGGCGTCCCCAGGTGGTGACGCCGATCGTCGCGTCGGGGTTCGATCCGGAGTTCCCGCTACGGGTGGCGCCGGTGGGCCCGTCCTTCGCCGGAGAGATCGTCCGCCTGCTGGGCGATCCGGCCGGGGCCGACGCCCTCGCGTCGGCGGCATGGGACCACGCCCGGCGCTGCTACTCGACCGAGCACTGGGTGGACGAGATCCGCCGTCGTCTCGACGAGACGCTCGGTCGCCATCCTCGATGAACGACGACTCGGGGGAGAAGACATCAGGAGAGGGAGGTTGGTGTGTGGCCGAACAACGGCGGGAGGGTCCTCGGCTGCCGTGTCGCCGAGCCCATCACGGCGAGCCGGCACGGAAGAACCGACCATGACGGCGCGCCATGTGGCTACAATTCATGGAGTGGTGGCGCTATAGGAGGCAGCCGTGAGGGTCGGGGTGCGTGAACTGCGGAACAACCTGAGCCGTTACCTGGAGCGGGTCCGTGCTGGCGACGAGGTAGTGGTGACCGACTACGGCCGCGAGATCGCGAGACTCGTGCCACTGGCGAATGGTGGGCGCAAGCCCAGTACGTTCGATCGGTTGGTCGCGGAAGGTCTCGTGACGCCACCGATGAAGGTGAGGCGCCCTCTGCCGGCTCGGGGCATCCCCGTCTCCGAGGCGGTGAGCCCGCTCGTGTCTGAGCAGCGCCGGTGAGGACCGCCTATTTCGATACATCGGCGATCGTTCCCTTGATCGTCGAGGAGGCGGGATCGGATGCGGCCAGACGCATGTGGCACGAAGCGGAGCGCGTCGCGAGTGTGAGGGTCGTCTACGCCGAGGGTCACGCGGCATTGGCGGCGGCGGCCCGCCTCGGTCGATTCCCAGCCGACCGCCTGCGCGCTGCCATCGACCAGCTCATCGATCATTACGAGGAGCTTCACCTTGTTGACGTCTCCGACCGGTTGGTGCGGCGTGCCGGCGTGCTCGCCGAGGAGCACGCGTTACGCGGCTACGACTCGATCCACCTGGCCGCGGCCGAACTCGCCCGAGACGATGAGGGGTTCGTATTCGTGGCCGGCGACGGGGAGCTCTGTGCAGCGGCGGAGCGAGTCGGCTTGGACGTGGAGCGCACGTAGTCGACCCGGACCCGGCGCTCCTCGGTCAGTGAACTGCTCTGACCTCTTATCTGATCGGCGAATGCCTCGCCACTGGTCATGCCGAATTGTACTTGGAACATGAAGACGGCGATCTCGGTTCCCGATGGCATCTTCGAGCGAGTGTCCAGGCGGGCGCGAGTGCCGGGCATGAGTCGCTCGGCGCTCTTCTCGCGAGCGGCTGCCCGCTTACCCCTGGCCGATCTGGACAGCGCGTCGGTTGGGTCACGGCGAGCGGAGCCACGCCCGGCAAGGTGCTCATGCCGGCTACCGTGACCGGCCCGCCCCGGCACGGACGCGCCGCGGCCTGGCGACCAGTCGGGTGATCAGCTCCTCGGTCCGGTTCGGGTGGACGGCGACCATCGGGACCATCCGGATGGCGGTGGCGATGCCGGCGAGCACCCACTGGCGCGGTGTCCACCAGCGCGCGGCGTAGTGGAGGGCACCCTCCCACCACGCCAGCTCGTGATCCCACCAACCGGGCGACGACGACCCGGAGGCATGCACGGCCCACGGGACCGGTAACGTGACCAGCCGCCACCCGGCGGCACGGAGCCGCCGGCAGAGGTCTAGGTCCTCCCCGTAGAGGAAGTAGCCCTGGTCGAACCCGCCGGCGGCTTCGAACGCGCTGCGACGGACCAGGGGTGCGGTGGCCCCCAGCGCCTCGACGTCGGTGGCGTGAGCCGGTACGCGCGCGGCGTGGTCGGCTAGAGCCGGCACGTGCGCGGCAACTCGCCGGACCAGTGGTGAGCGGAGGAAACGGCGCAGATGGAGGGCCCGCCCGACCAGGTGGACGGGCCCCAGCGTCGCGCCCGCCGACCGTTCCGGGAGGCCACTCCGGCGGTCGGTGACGATCCCCTGCACGGCAGCGACATCGGGCGAGGCGTCGAGCACCGCCACGCCCGCAGCGATCCCGGCAGGATCGACGACGGCATCGGGGTTCACGAGCAGCACGTAGCGGGAGCTCGTGAGGCTCACGCCCCGGTTCTGGCCGGCCCCGTAGCCGGGATTGGTGGGATCTGCGACCACGGTCGCCCCCAGGTCGCCGGCGACGGCCCCGCTCCGGTCGGAGCCGTGGTCCACGACCACGACCGTCCCGAGGCGCGGTATCTGGGCCAGAGCGCCGACGCAGGCGGCGATGTCGGCCTGGCTCTGGTACGTGACGACAACGGCGTCGACGGTCGCGGAGGTGGGCACCGTCCCGGACGGCAGGGTCCCGGACTCAGACGGGGCTATCGGCCCCGGGACGGACGAGCGGCGAGCCGAGCGACACCACGCCCAGTGCCTCGCGCGCCGAGCGGGCGATGCCCGGGCCGTCGAGCCCGAAACGGGCCAGGATGCGGTCGGGCTTGTCCTGGGGGATGTAGCGGGTGGGGACGCCCAGCACGCGGACCCTGGGAACCCGGGGGGGGACGGTCCCCGTGGTGTCGCCGACTGCGGCGACACCGTCCAGCGCGTCGGCGAGGAACATGCCCGCCCCTCCCTGCCGGAGACCGTCTTCGACGGTGATGACGACCTGATGACGGGCCGCGTCCTCAAGCATGGCCCGGTCCGGGGGTGTCACGACCCGCACGTCCCACAGGGTGGCGTCGATGCCGTCTGCTCCGAGGAGGTCGACAGCCTCCGCAGCGGCGGCCACCGGCTTCCCGACGGCCAGGATGCACACGCTGCCGTCTCCCTCCCGCATGCGACGGGCCTGGAGGCCCGCGCCGACCGCGGTGGGGCCGACCGAAGGTGCCGGCGTCTTCGGGAACCGGATCAACGACGGCCCGTTCAGCGCCAGCGCGTCGGCCAGCATGACCTCCACCTCGTGGGCGTTCGACGGGGCGAACACGGTCATGCCCGGGATGGACAGCGACAGCACCAGGTCGAGCACGCCGTGGTGGCTGGGCCCGTCGTCCCCGGTGATCCCGGCCCGGTCCAGCACGAACACCACGGGGGCGCCGTGGAGCCCGACGTCGAGGTTGGCCTGGTCGAAGGCGCGGCTGAAGAACGTGGAGTACACGGCGACCACGGGCCGCAGCCCTCCCATGGCCATCCCGGCGGCGGCGGTGACGGCATGCTGTTCGGCGATGCCCACGTCCACGAATCGTTCCGGGAAGCGGTCCTGGAACGCCAGGAGCCCGGTGGGCCCAGGCATCGCCGCGGTGATGGCCACGATCCGGGGATCGGCCTCCGCCGCCCGGAGGAGGGACCGGGTGAACGCGTCCGTGTAGGTGGTGGCCGGGATCACCGCCGATCGACCGTGCGACCCCGCATCCTGTGCCGCGATCCCGTCCTGTCCTGTGCCCACCGGAGCCGCGGTCGGTCCAACGCCTGCTGGGCGATCTGGGTCGGCCGCGGTGCCGTCGGCCGTCGGGGTGCCGTGGACAGGGTGGGTGCCGTCGGCCGGGCGGACGGTGTCGATGGCCGACGCCGACGTCGCGCTCACGGTGTGGGGGTGGGCGGCCCGCTCCGGGGTGACCTTCACGTCGTGGAGGCGCTGGACGTCCTCCTCGGCGGGGGCATAGCCGCGCCCCTTCTGCGTGAGCATGTGGAGGACGATGGGACCGTCCCACTCCCGGGCGTTGGTGAGGGCCTGTTCCACCTCGGCGATGTTGTGCCCGTCGATCGGCCCGGCGTAGCGGATGCCCAGCGCCTCGAAGAACGTGTGGGGCGTCACCACCTCCCGGAGGCCGCTCGTGAGGCCGTGCACGCCCGAGTAGGCCACCGGGCCCACCCCGGGCAGTCCTCGGAGGACGTTGGCGAACCGCTGGCGGGCTGAGAGGTAGGCGGGGTGCAGGCGGAGGTGGGTGAGGCTGAGGGACAGGTGCGACACGGTGGGGGCGTAGGACCTGCCGTTGTCGTTGAGCACGATGAGCACCCGGCGACCCGAGTGCCCGAGGTTGTTCAGGGCCTCGTAGGCCATGCCGCCGGTCAGCGCGCCGTCGCCGACGACCGCGACCACTCGCCGGTCGGAGCCCTGGACCTCGAACGCGTTGGCGAGCCCGTGGGCGTAGCTGAGGGCGGTGGAGGCGTGGCTGTTCTCGATCCAGTCGTGGGCGGACTCGGCGCGGCTCGGGTAGCCCGAGAGCCCGCCGGCCTGGCGGAGTCGGGCGAACTCCTCCCGCCTCCCGGTGACGAGCTTGTGCACGTAGGCCTGGTGGCCGGTGTCCCACAGGATCACGTCGTGCGGTGAGTCGAAGATGCGGTGCAGGGCGAGGGTGATCTCGACGGCCCCGAGGTTCGACCCCAGGTGCCCTCCGGTCCTCGTGACCGAGGCGACGATGAACCCCCTGATCTCGGCGGCCAGCTGGACGAGCTCGTCGGTCGAGAGGGATCGGAGGTCGGCGGGGGTGTCGATGCGTTCGAGGATCATGGGCTCCAGACTTTCGGGACAACGCTACCAGCGGGTCCGGGGGTGCAACGGGTACCGCCGGGCACGCAGCGGCGGACGGCCATCGCCACGGTGCTACCGGGTGTGGGCGAGGAACGCCTGGCGGTCCACGATGACCCGGGACACCTTCCCGGCGGCGACCAGCCCCGAACGGTCGGTGACAGAGACGGTGAAGGTGAGCCGCCGGCCCTCGATCCGGTCGAGGGTGGCGTCTGCCCAGACCACGCCCCCGACGCCCACGGGGACTAGGTGGTCGAACTGGACCCGCTTGCCCACGCTGGTGGACCCGGTCGGCAGCTCGTCCTCGACGGCGGTGCAGGTCGCCTCCTCACACAGGGCCACGAGCCGAGGGGTGGCGAGGACGGGGACCCTGCCTGTCCCCATGGCCACGGCGGTATCGGACTCGGTGACGCACAGTTCGACATGCGCGCTCAGTCCGGTGTGCAAGGCCACCCCGGTACGATACGGGAGAAGCGCCCGACCCGGCCAGACGCGCACGAGCGCGGCCACGTTCTCGTGCCGGGGGGCGACCGAGGAGGCACCAGGTGATCGAATCCCCCGTGGTCGAACGGGTATTGGCGCGAGGCCTCCAGCACGGAGGCGACTTCGCCGAGGTCTTTGTCGAGGACCGGGAGACGTCCTCCGCCGTTCTCGACGACGGCCGGGTGGAGCAGCTCTCGACTGGGCGGGAGCGCGGGGCGGGGATCCGGGTGGTGGCGGGGGAGACCACCGGGTTCGCCCATACCGCCGACCTGAGCGAAGCGGGGTTGCTCCGGGCGGTGGACGCGGCATCGGCGGTGGCCCGAGCCGGGGGGAGGGCGCCGTCCCGTCCCCCGGTCGCCTTTGGTGACACCGGCAGTGGCCGTCCCGGCGCCGGCGATGCGCCGACCAGCCTGTCGAAGGCGGACGGCCTGGAGCTCCTGCGCCGGGCCGACGACGCGGCCAGGACGGCGGGTGGTGCCATCAGCCAGGTCCAGGTGGGCTACGGCACGTCCCGGCGCCAGGTGCTGATCGCCAACTCCGACGGGCTGTGGGCCACCGACGACCAGCCCAGGACCCGGTTCTCGGTCTCGTGTGTGGCGGTGGGCGACACGGGGCTCCAGACCGGCTACGAGACGGCGGCGCGGACGGTGGACGCCCGGCTGTTCGACGAGGTCTCGGTCGAAGAGCTGGCCGGCCTGGCCGCGCGTCGGGCGCTCGGGAAGCTGGTGGCGCGCCCGGCGCCCTCCGGGGAGGTTCCGGTGGTCCTGGCCGGTGGCAGCGGCGGGATCCTCTTTCACGAGGCGTGCGGGCATGGGCTGGAGGCCGACCACATCGTGAAGGACGCCTCGGTCTACGTCGGCCAGGTCGGCAAGCAGGTGGCGAGTCCCCTCGTCACGCTGGTGGACGACGGAACGGTGGGAACGGAGTGGGGCACGGCCGGCGTCGACGACGAGGGCCGACCCGCCCAGCGCAACGTGCTCATCGACCACGGGATCCTGACCGAGTACCTGTGGGACTACCTGCGGGCCCGGAAGGAGGGACGGGTGTCGTCGGGCAACGGCCGGCGCCAGAGCTACCAGCACCTGCCGATGGTGCGGATGACCAACACCTTCCTGCTTCCCGGAGAGGAGGACGCCAACGAGATCGTGGCCCAGACACCCTACGGCGTCTACGTGGCGAAGCTCGGTGGCGGCCAGGTGAACACGGCGACGGGCGATTTCGTCTTCGGGACCACAGAGGCATACCTCATCGAGAACGGGAAGCTCACCGAGCCGCTGCGTGATGCCAACCTCATCGGGAACGGACCGGAGATCCTGCGACGCATCGACGCCGTGGCCCGGGACTTCGCCATGACGCCGGGGACGTGCGGGAAGGACGGGCAGAGCGTGCCGGTCGGCTGTGGCCAGGCCACGCTCCGCATCACCGGCGTGACGGTCGGAGGGACGGCAGAGTGATGAGGGACGGCAGCGTGGGCAGGGACGCGACGGTGCGCACGGGGTCGGCAGTCAACGGCGGAGCCGGTGTGGCGGTCTCGGGCGGGGAGGGGCTCGACGCGCTGTTGGCGCTGGCCGACCGGGCGGTCGACCGGGCCCGTCCCGGCGAGGCGATCGAGGCGTACGTGGCCGAGGGCGTCGACACCGATATCCGTGCCTACCGCGGTGAGGTCGAGTCGTTCACCGCCGCTACGTCGGCCGGGATCGGGATCCGGGTGGTGCGCGACCACCGGATGGGGTTCGCCTGGGCCGGTTCGCTCGACGAGGCGGTGGTGGCCGAGACGGTCGAGGCGGCACGCGACAACGCCGCGTTCGCCACCCCGGACGACCACGTGACGCTGGCCGAGCCCGACGCCACGCCCCCGGTTGCGCTGGATCTATGGGATGCCGAGCTCGCCGGGGTGGACGCGACGGCGAAGGTCGCCCTCGCTCTCGCCCTGGAGGCCCAGGCCCGCGCCGCCCATCCCGAGGTGCGCCAGGTCTCCTCGGCCGACTACGGCGACGCCGCGACCTCGGTGGCCCTGGTGTCGACCACCGGCGTGCGGGCGGCCTCCCGGCGGACGTCGGCCTACGCCTCGGTGTCGGTGCTGGCCGGCGACGCGGCGGCCACCCAGACCGGGACCGGGTTCAGCGTCGGGCGGGGGTTCGGTGCGCTCGATCCCGACCGCGCCGTGGCTGACGCCGTCGAACGGGCGGTGCGCCTGCTCGGGGCGACGAAGGTGCCTTCGGGTCGGATGACCGTCGTGTTCGACCGGCGGGTGGCCTCCACGCTCCTCGGCGTGCTCTCCACGGCTCTCTCCGGCGAGGCGGTGGCGAAAGGCCGGTCGTTCTTCGCCGGCCGCATCGGGGAGCTGATCGCCGACCCCGCCTTCACGCTGGTCGACGACCCGACGGACCCCCGGGCGTTCGGGGCGGCCCGGTTCGACGGCGAAGGGCTGCCCTGCCGCCGCAATGTCCTGATCGAGCGAGGCCACCTGCGGCGCTTCGTCTACGACACCGTGTCTGGCTCGCGCGCCGGGGTGCCGTCGACGGGCTCCGCTGTGCGCGGTGGGTTCTCGGGGACGCCAGGACCGGGCTGCCGGGCGCTGACCCTGGAGCCCGACGGTCGGGGGTGGGACGAAGGCCAGGTGGTCGCGAGCGTGGGCGATGGCCTGTTCGTCCAGTCGGTCACCGGCGTGCATTCGGGGGTCAACCCGGTGAGCGGCGACTTCTCGGTCGGGGCCGAGGGGCTCGTGATCCGGGACGGGCGGTTTGCCGGTCCGGTCCGGGAGGTCACCGTCGCCTCCACGCTCCAGCGGATGCTCCAGTCGATCGTGGCCATCGGAGCCGATCGGGAGTGGCTCCCGGGCGTCGCCGCGGGCCAGACGCTCGCCGTCGCCGATATGCAGGTCAGCGGGAGCTGACGAGGGTACGTAGGCCGTTCCGGTGCGCACCCGGTGCGCACCCGGGGCGGTTCAGGCCCCCGACGGGCTCGATCCCGCCTGGACGGCACCGACGGAGAGGACCTGGTCGCTTGCCGACGTGCAGACCTGGAGGTCGGCCTCGGGGACGAACGCGGCGGTCAGGTCGCCGGGCGGGTAGACCCTGAGGCCGGCAGCGGTGGCGGGATGGCAGGTCGCCGTGGGGTAGTTCAGGGCGGCGACGATCCGAAGCAGCGCGCTCGCCGTGCCGTTGGCCGCAAGCGTGACCGTCGCCGGGGCGGTGGTTCCGGTGGCGCGGGATGCGGCCGCCCCCTCCTGGCTCCCGTCCGCGCTGGTCACGGCCGACACGCCGGGGTAACCGTAGAGGGTGCAGGGGGTCGTCCCCAGGTTCGTGAAGAAGAGCGGGTAGTAGCTGCTCCCGGCGGCGCCGTTCCCGGGACCGAGAGCGACCCGGAGATCGGCTGTCGTGCACGTCGTCACGGCCGGGACCGTCGTGGTCGCCGGGGGTGCCGTCGTCGTGGTCGTCGGGGGTGCCGTCGTCGTGGTCGTCGTGCGCGGTGCCGTCGTCGTCGTCGGTCGCGACGGAGGTGAGGTGGTCCGGGACGCGCTGGAACAGGCGGCGAGCATGCAGGCGGAGGCGCCCGTCAGGGTGACCACGAGGAGCTGACGACTCCGTCGCCGTGGCGCCGGAGTCGCACCACGGGGTTGGGCGTGCCCCGAGGTGGCGGGCGGGAGGAGGTACCGGGATGTCCGCGTCATCACGAGCCAGTCTTGCACGGGGGTTCGACCCGGCGAGCCACGGGGGCCCGACCCGGCGAGCTGCCGGAGGCGGTGGCGACCGGACCTGGCGTGGCGACCCACCCGGGGACGTGTCACCCCCGGGCGGGAGCGGCGGTGGCTGCAGTTGCTGCCGCGGTGGCCTTCTGGCACGACGCATCGGCGGTGGCAGCGTCGGCCGAGTAGTAGATCGAGCCGGCCAGCGTGAGCGAGTACCCGGGTGTCGACGGGTTGGTGGGCGTCCCACCGACCCAGAGGGGGGTCGCTGTGGAGGAGCCAGACGACGACGACGTGGAAGCGGCGTTCGCGCCGTTCCCGGAGGCGCCGAGCACCAGGGTGAACGACTGGATGACGTAGAGCCGCGGGAAGCCGTCCAGGCCTCCGACGAAGGCCGAGATCTGTCCGTAGGTGCCGGTCACCGTGGTCGACACCGGGATGGCGGTGACGCCGGCCGGCGTGGCCGGAGTTCCCGGCGTGGGCGTCGTGGTGGTGCCACCGTAGGACAGGACGCTCGGAACGACCCCGGTCCGCTGCTCCAGCGTGGTGAGCTGGAGCTGGAAGCCGGCCTGGTCCGGGGTCGAGGGGATCTGGGTCGTGATCTTCGTCAGGTTGGCGCAGTCCGACGGGAGCTTCTGCTGCTCGTCGCGGAGGGAGACCAGTCGCGCCTGCAGCTGGGCCTGCTGGGCCTGGAGCGCGGTTTGCTGGGCATCGAGCGTCGACAGCTTGGAGCCTTCGGGGGCGATGAACGCCACGTAGGCGATGATCGCCACGATGAGCGCGACGACCCCGATGAGGATCGGGATGCGGTACTCCTGGACCTCGTTCATTGCACGCTCCCGTTCTTGGCGAGGCTGGCGGCCGGGGTGACCGAGATCGTCGACGGGAACGTCACCACGTTCGTCTTCGGGGCGGTCGTGATGGCGGTCACCACCGGATCGGCGAAGTCGGTCGAGGAGGTGATGGCGTTGATCCAGGCCGACGTCAGGGTGTACTCCGGTCCCGGTCCGCTCAACGAGGTGCTGATGGTGCCGAGCACGCTCCCCGCCGTGTGCGTCGAGGTTGCCGGTGCTCCGGACGTCGCCGTTGGGGCGCCGGTCGTCCCGACGAAGGAGGTCACTCCCAGGTTGGGTGGGGTGATGGCGATGAGCGATCCGATGACGTTGGGCCAGTCCACGGCAGCCGTGGTGACGCCGGCCCGCTGCTGCTCACCGCTGGCGACGGCGGACTGTGCCGCCACCACGAGGTCGTAGCGGGGGATCTCGGCGTTGAGCGAGGTGATCGTCGACTGGAGGGTCGTCACGGTGTTCTGGGCGTCGCGGACCTTCAGGTAGCGCCATGCTCCGAACCCGGCGAGCAGGACGAGGACGGCCACGGCCCCCACCAGTACCCGCTGCTGGAGCGCCTTGATCTTGAACCGCTTCGCCACCTCGGGCGGGAGGAGGTTGAACTTCTTCATCGCCGGGTCCGGCTCGGGCAGGGCGAGCCCGATGGGGGTGGCGAGCACGGTGCTCACCTTGGCGATGTCCTCGTCGGTGAGCCGTGCCTTCGACAGGTCGAGCCGGTCGAGTGGCGAGGCCGGGATGACCGGAAGCCGGATCTGCTCGGCCAGCGCCTGGGTCAGACCGTAGAGGGCGGATCCCCCACCGGTGATGAGGACGCGGGTGAGGGGTGGTCGACCCGGGAGGGAGGTGAAGTACTGGATGGAGTTGCGGATCTCCCCGACGAGCTCGACGATCGATTCACGGGCGGCCCGCTCGGCCACGACGATCTGGGGGGTCTGCTCGCCGATCCGACGCTTCAGGCCTTCGGCGTCCGATATCGGGATGTCGAGCGACCCGGAGATGGCGGCGGTGGCCGCGTTCCCACCCGATCCGATGGTGCGGACGAACTGGGGCCGGCCCTGCTGGTGGACGACGACCACGGTGAGGCCGGCGCCGACGGACACGATCGCCTCGGACTGCTCGGCGGCGGTGCGGTCGGAGATGGCCCGGACCAGGGCGGAGGAGACCAGGTCCACACCCTCGACGGTGAGCCCGGCCCGTTCGACGGCGGCGATGATCCCGTCGACGAGGTCACGGTGCGCGGCGGCCACGAGGACCCGGCGCATCTTGTCGCCGTCGGCAGACGTGTAGTCGGCCAGGATCCTCGACGACAGGATGGTCTGGTCCGGGGGGAAGGGGATGACCTCTTCGGACTGGAACCGGACGGCACTGTCGACCTCGTTGTCGGGCACGTAGGGGAGGTCGAGCTCCCGGATGATGGCCCGGAGGCCGGCCACGCCGACCACGACGGAGGTGGAGGAGAACTGCCCGAACTTCCAGAGCCGGGTGATGGCGTCGGCCACCGACGCGGCATCGGCCACCTCGCCGTCGACGATCGACCCGGGGGCGAGCCCGACCTGCCCGTAGGTGACGAGTACCGGTCGGGACGGTCCGACGTCCAGCTCGGCGGCACGCACCGCGCTGGTGCCGATATCGAGTCCGACGATCAGGTGTGCCATCTTCTCGCTCCCCCCGAAGCGCGCTGCTTCGTGTCTGTCGTGCCGACGGTTAGGGCCTGGGTGCCACCGACCTCCGGCCCGCTGCCGGACGGGACGCCACCCGTCACGCCGGACACACCCGGAGCGCGATCCCGGGGCGACGGGCGTGGTGCCTGCGTTGTCGAAAGGTGCACGGCGATGCATCGGCACGACTGGCCCGTAGCTGTAACGTCGGGCTTAGCGACCCCTCCGGTGGAGCACGGCCGAGACGGTGCGCCCCAGGATCTTCATGTCCAGGGCCAGCGACTGGTGCCGGAGGTAGTAGAAGTCGTACTGGAGCTTCTCCAGGGCGTCGAGGGCGTCGGCGCCGTAGGAGTACTTCACCTGGGCCCACCCGGTCATGCCGGGAAGGACCAGGTGGCGGACGTTGTAGAACGGAACCGTCCGTTCCAGCTCGGCCACGTAGCGCGGCTGTTCGGGCCGGGGGCCGACCACCGTCAGCTCACCACGCAGGACGTTGACGACCTGGGGGAGCTCGTCGAGGTGCACCCGCCGGAGGAAGCGTCCGACGGGGGTCAGGCGAGCATCGCCGGGCTGGGTCCATGCGCCGCCTCCGTCGCCGCCCCTACTGC
>DAHXOA010000093.1 GCA_027365145.1 Acidimicrobiaceae bacterium
CTGGGGTATCCAGCACCCCCAACGGGATTCGAACCCGTGTTACCGCCTTGAAAGGGCGGCGTCCTCGGCCGCTAGACGATGGGGGCTCGACCCGCTCGGGGAGCACCGACACTACCAGATCGCTCAGCGCCCCCCCGGGCCCGCCCCCTCGATCCCCTCCTCCGGGAGCTCGCGGGCGAAAAGGTCCACGATTGTCTCTTGGAGAAGGCCGAGGAGATCGTAGAGGACAAACTCCGGGAGTGACGGGTCGTCGTCCTCCGGGGGGTCCATGTCCTCGCTCACGTCAAGCCTGGTTCCGAGCACGAGTCGGATGGTCTCGACGGCCGAGAGCCACTGCCCGAGCTCCTCCCTGTCGAGCGTGACCGACGTGGCCGTCGCAGCGAGCGTGCTGAGGCAGCCCTGGTGCCGACGCTCGAGGGCCCCGTGTACCAACTTCTGGTAGTCGTTCTCCGCCTGGGTCTGATCGATGCTCACGTAGGCCGGGGGATACACGCGACGCGTCAGCTCGGTCTCGGAGGTCACGAGGTCACCGACCTGTTCGGCGGCGGCGCGCAGGACGGCGCGGACCTGCGGGTCGAGGAGCACCTCGTAGTGCCCGTCCAGCGTCGGGCGGATCGGTGCACGGTAGGCGGTCACGGCGCCCGCCTGCGGTCGTGCGGGCCGGCTCTCACGCCGGGCGCTCCTTCAACCCGACTGCTCCATCGTCGCCCACAACCCGTACTCGTGGAGCCGGTACACGTCCATCTCCGCACGCTCCCGCGTCCCGGAGGACACGACGGCTCGGCCCTTGTGGTGGACGTCCAGCATCAACTTCGTGGCCTTCTCTTTCGAGTACCCGAACAGTTTCTGGAACACGAAGGTCACGAAGGACATCAGGTTGATCGGGTCGTTCCAGACGATGACCAGCCACGGCCGGTCGGGTGCCGTGCTCTCCTCGCCGACCGGTCGGTCGATCTCGACCGGGGCGGTCTGCACGTCGGGGGCACTGGCGGCTGGGGTCACCGCCATGGGATCGTACCGGACCCTCCGCACCGGAGTCCATGTGCCCGGGAACGGCCCGTTCCCGGCAGTCCGGGCGGCTACCTGGATCGAGCTGGATGGAACAGCCCCCGACGGCGTCCCTGGCCACCTGCCACATTGTGGGGTGGCGCGGTGACCCCTAGGCTGTCCCCGATGTCCACGCCGGCTGTTACCCTCAAAGGGATACGCGCCCGTGGGTCCCGGATCGGTTCGTACGTCGCCCTCACAAAGCCCCGCATCATCGAGCTCCTCTTGGTCACCACGTTGCCCACGATGTTCGTGGCCAAGCGCGGCGTCCCGTCGGTCGGGCTCATGGTGGCGACCCTGGTGGGCGGCGCCATGGCTGCGGGCGGCGCCAACGCCATCAACATGTTCATCGACCGCGACATCGACAAGGTCATGCACCGGACGCGCCAGCGCCCGCTCGTCACCGGCGCGCTCACGCCGCGCAGCGCGTTGACGTTCGCGATCGGACTTGAGATCGTGGCCTTCTTCGAACTGTGGGCCGCCGTCAACCTGCTGTCCGCTGCGCTTGCCGTCTCGGCCACGCTCTTCTATGTGTTCGTCTACACGCTGTGGCTGAAGCGCACGTCGAGCCAGAACATCGTCATCGGGGGGGCGGCCGGGGCGGTGCCGGTTCTCGTCGGTTGGGCGGCGGTGACCAACTCCCTGGCCTGGACTCCGGTCGTGATGTTCGCTGTCATCTTCATCTGGACGCCGCCCCACTTCTGGGCACTGGCGGTGAAGTACCGGGACGACTACGAGGCCGCGCACGTCCCCATGCTCCCGGTGGTCGCCACCTTCACCCGGACGGCACGGGACATCTTCGCCTACACCGTCTTGTTGGTCGCGATCACACTGGTCCTGGGTGCCGTCGCCCACCTGGGCCCGATCTACCTGGTCGTGGCCGTGGCGCTGGGTGCCGGCTTCCTCGGTGTGGCGCTGCAGCTCTGGCGGCAGGCAACCCCGAAGGCGGCCATGCGGGTGTTCAGCTACTCGATCTCCTACCTCACCCTCCTTTTCGTCGCCATGGCGGTGGCGGTGATCATTCCTCGCTGACGTGGGAGACGGACGAGACGCGCCAGCCGGCGACGCGCTGCCGGTTCGCCGGCCCCGCCGGCTCCGTTCCCTCCTGATCGGGTGTGCCATCGCCGCTGTCCTGGCCGTCGTGTTGTTCGTCGGCGTGGGCTCCGGCGCGAAGAACGGCACCGCGCTCGCTCCTGGAGCCCCGGGAACCGTTCCGCCCAACTTCACCCTCCCGCGCCTCGGTGGCGGATCGCCGGTTACCCTCGACGCCCTGGGCGTCGATCGCCACCGTCCCGTCGTGCTGAACTTCTTCGCCTCGTGGTGCGAATACTGCCGCCAGGAGACGCCGCTTCTCGCCCGCACAGCGGTGAAGCTCCGGGCCGAGCACTCGTCCGTCCAGTTCGTCGGCGTCGACACCAACGATCCGACGGCAGACGGCCTCGCCTTCGTGCGTGCCTCTGGCGTCACCTACCCGGTCGGCGCCGACCGGTCGACCCGGGTCAGCTACTCCCTCTACGCCCTCGACGGCCTGCCGGACACGTTCTTCATCGATGCGGGTGGCCGGGTGGTCGCCCACGTGCTCGGCCCACTGACGCCCACCACGCTCGACCACTGGCTCGGCGTGCTCACTGCTTCCGCCCGCTGACGGCGCCGCCCCCGGCCATCACTCCCAGCGGAATGTCAGCGCCGTCGCGACCGGGGCGGCGACGGCCCAGACGGCGAGGACCAGCCAGTCGGTGCCCGTCACCGGAGCGTGGGCGCCCAGGGCGTGTTCCAACCCGTTAGCCAGCGCCGACGCCGGGAGGATCCGGGCGACGTCGGCCAACCAGGTCGGGAACTTCGTCAGGGGCAGCAGCATGCCGCCGAGCAGGAGGAGCACGACGAAGAGCCCGTTGGCGACGGCCAGGTTGACGAGCGGTTTCAGCAACCCGGCCAGGAGCAAGGCGATCCCGCCGAACCCGACGCTCCCGAGCACGATGACCGCGACCGCCGGAGCGGCCTCGATGCCGTGCACACCACTGCTTCCGCCCGTGCCCGGGTGCCAACCCAGGGCGATGCCGACGAGGGCCACGACGAGTACTTGGGCGATCTCGATCCCGAGCACAGAGAGGATCTTGGCGGTGAGCAGCCGAGGCCTCCCGAGGGGCGTCGTGCCCAGCCGCTTGAGCACGCCGTACCCCCGCTCGAACCCGGCGCCGATGCCGAGCGCGGTCATGGACGTGGACATGACCGACAGGGCCACGATGCCCGGGACGAGGAAGTCCAGGGGATGCCGCGTGCTGATCGGGAGCACGTGGACCGTCGCGAAGAACACCAGGAACACGACCGGGATGCCGACCGTGAGGAGGACCGTCTCCCCGTTGGTGAAGACCATCGTCAGCTCGGCACGGAGCTGAGCGAGCAGTGCCCTCATTGCCGCCTGCCGCCCACGCCTGCATCGGCCACATCCACGGGTGCGTCCGCTCCGTCCTGGCGGGCCTGGCCGGTGATGGCGAGGTAGGTCTCCTCCAGGGTGCTCCCCGTGCGCAGCTCACCGAGAGCATGCCCGTGGGCGGCGAGCCAACGGGTGAGCGCCGCGATGACGTCCGGCGCCCCGAGCTCCGCCGTCGGGGCTTCTCCGGCCCCGCCCGCGGCCCGCGGTCGCGGTCCTGAGCGATGTGGTGTGGCAGGGGAGAGCCGGTAGGCGCCGGGCGACTCCTCGTGCAGCTCCCATCCGGCCGGGATGGCCTCCAACACGGAGGTGGTGTCGATGGCTGGGTCGGTCGAGAAGCGGATCGAGCCGTCGCTCGACGCCGCCGCGAGGCCAGCGGGGGTCCCTTCTGCCAGCTTGCGGCCTCGGTGGACGATCACCACGCGATGGGCGAGCCGCTCGGCCTCGGCCAGTTCATGGGTGGTCAGCAGGATCCCGATCCCGGCGTCGGCCAGGGTGCCGATGACGCGGCGGACGGCGATACGCCCCTCCGGGTCCACCCCGGCGGTGGGCTCGTCCAGGAACACGACCTCGGGTCGCCCGACGAGCGCCAGGGCCAAGCCCAGTCGCTGTTGCTCCCCACCCGACAGCCGACGCCACGGGGTGCGCCGCACGTCGCCGAGCTCGGTCAGCTCCAGGAGCTCGCCCGGATCCCTTGGATGGTGGTAGTAGCTGGCGAACAGCGACAGCACCTGGGCCGGTCCGAGCGTGGGGTACACGCCACCGTGCTGGAGCATGACCCCGATCCTGGGGACGAGGGCACGACGATCGCGGGCGGGGTCCAGGCCGAGGACGGTGACCCGCCCGCCGGCCGGACGGCGGTAGCCCTCCAGGGCCTCCACCGTGCTCGTCTTCCCGGCACCGTTCGGGCCCAGCAGCGCCAGGACCTCACCGGCCCGGCCCGAAAACGACAGGCGATCAACCGCCACGCGCTCGCCATAGCGGATGGTGAGCTCGTCGCAGCTGAACGCTACTGGCGCAGCATCAGGCGCTACCGGAGGAAGATCGGCCGCGGCAGGCGACTGGTGTCCCGGAGCTGGCTCCCGACTCTCGGCAGGCTGTTCCACAGGCGGTCACGCTACCGTTGTCGGATCATGCTCG
>DAHXOA010000128.1 GCA_027365145.1 Acidimicrobiaceae bacterium
GGGGACCGCTCCGGCGACGTCGACCTGGAGCGCGACCGGGCACTCGTCGAACGGTGCCAGACCGGGGACCGGTCGGCGTTCGACGTGCTCTACCAGCGGTATCACCGCCGGCTCACCCGGTTCTGTCTCCAGCGCCTCCGCTCTCCGCACGACGCCGAGGACGTGGTCCAAGAGACCTTCGCCCGAGCGTGGCGCGCCCTCCCCGGCTTCGCCGGCGAGCGGCGCTTCTATCCGTGGCTGACGGTCATCGCCAACAACCTCTGCGTCGACGTCCAGCGCAGCCGTAACCGGCTGACCCCGGTGGACTCCAGCCAGCTCCAGCTCGGCGATCCCGGGTGCTACGACACCGAGGACGCTGTGCTCCATGAGGTCGACGCCCAGATGGTGACGACCGCCTTCGCCCGGCTCCACCCCCGCCATCAGCGCGTCCTGCAGCTCCGGGAGGAGTCGGGCTGGTCGTACCAGCAGATCGCCGATCACGAGGGTGTCGGCATCGCCGCCGTCGAGACCCTTTTATGGCGTGCCCGCCAGTCGTTGAAGCGGGAGTTCGCGTCGTTGGCCGGACCGGAGGGGGGTGCCGGCGTGCTCTCCGGACTGCTCGTGGTGTTCCGGCACCGGGTGTTCCGGGCGTTCGCCCGACCGGTGCGAGTCGCCGTCGGATCGGCGCGCCACGCCGGAGCGTGGTTGAGCCCTCTCCTCACGCCGGCCGGCGCCATCAGCGGGACGTTCGCCGTCGGCATGATCGCCGCCAGCATCGGTATCGCCGTGCCGGCTTCCACCGCGGCGGCTCGACCCCACCCCGTCGTCACCTACGTCCTGCCGGTGACGGGCGTGTCACTCCCGGGGGTCGCTTCTGGCGCCTTCCCGTCCGCTGCTCCGCCCGGTGCGGCGACGAGCTCCGGTGCGGTGACGAGCTCCGGTGCAGCGTCGTCCTCGTCCCTGTCCCCGGCGCTGCCGTCGGCACCGGGGCCCAGCGTCACGGGCACCGGGGTCCCTGGAGCCGGTGGCGCGGCGCTCACGGGGTCGGGTGACTCCACGTCAGGAGCCGGGACGGCCCAGGCGCTCTCCAGCGGGGTGAGCTCGCTCGGCACGGCGCTCTCGGGTGCGGGCCAGGCGGTGACCACCCCGGTCAGCGACGCAGCCGGCGCCCTCGGCGGGACGGCCCAGGCGCTCTCCAGCGGGGTGAGCTCGCCCGGCACGGCGCTCTCCAGCGGGGTGAGCTCGCTCGGCACGGCGCTCTCGGGTGCGGGCCAGGCGGTGACCACCCCGGTCAGCGACGCAGCCGGCGACCTCGGCGGCGGGCTCGGAAGCGTCGCCGGCTGATCCGGTAGCCGGCTCGGCTGCCGGCGTCCGGTCGGACGGATCTGGATCCTCCGGGTCCGACCGCAAGGTCAGGCTGTCTCGGCCGTTCTCCTTCCGATGCGACCTGTGCGCCACAGATCCGGAGAAACAGACGCCCAGCGACCGACCCCTGGCGATGCGGTCATCTCTCTCCGCGGGGTCTCGAAGTGGTTCGGGTCCACCACCATCCTGAAGGACGTCACCTTCGACGTCCCGCGGGGGAAGACCACTGCCATCCTGGGGCCGTCGGGTACCGGCAAGTCCGTGCTGTTGAAGAACATCATCGGGCTCCTCCGACCGGACGAAGGCGAGATCCTGGTCGACGGGGAGGCGATCGGGCCGATGTCCGAGCGCGACCTCTTCCGCGTCCGGAGGAAGTTCGGCGTCCTGTTCCAGGACGGAGCGCTCTTCGGCTCCATGAACCTCTACGAGAACATCGCGTTCCCGTTGCGGGAGCACACCAGGAAGAGCGAACGGGAGATCCGGACCATCGTCCACCGGCAGGCCGAGCTGGTCGGGCTCGTCGACCACCTCGGGAAGCTCCCCGGAGAGGTCTCCGGAGGGATGAAGAAGCGGGCGGGTCTGGCCCGGGCGATGGTGCTCGACCCGGAGATCGTGCTCTTCGACGAGCCTGACTCCGGGCTCGATCCGGTCCGGGTCGCCCACCTCGACGAGCTGGTCGTCACGGCCCAGAGGGAAACCGGTGCCACCTTTTTCATCATCACCCACAACATCCCGTCGGTGATGCGCACCGCCGACTACCTCGGGCTCCTCTTCCGCTCGCGCCTGGTCCGGTTCGGATCGAAGGAGGACATGCGCGCTTCGGACAACCCGGTCATCGAGCAGTTCCTGTCCGGGAAGGCGGATGGCCCCATCGGGATGGACGAGATGGCCGAACGGGGTGACCCCCTGCCCTCCCAGGAGCTCCCCGTCACCGCATGACGGCCTCCGGCCCGCCACCTCACTGTCGCAGGGGTGGACACGCCCGGGTGGCTTTTGACCGCGGCTATCGTGTTCCCGTTCCGCGTCCGGCGGGAGGAGCGGGCACCTGCCCGCCGACAGCGATCCGGGCGCTCCGCTCGACGACACTGGGGGAACGATGGACGCCGGGAACGACGCATGGGTCCTGATCGCCGCGGCCCTGGTGCTGTTCATGACCCCGGGACTCGCCCTCTTCTACGGTGGGATGGTCCGGTCGAAGAATGTGCTGGCCACCATGATGGTGAGCTTCGCCTGCATGGGAGTCGTGACCGTGCTGTGGGCGGTGGTCGCGTTCAGCCTGGCGTTCGGGCCCGACGTGGGCCATGGGCTGATCGGCAGTCTTCGTTTCGTCGGGCTTGCCCACGTGGCCCACGGGCTTCCCGGGTTCCGCCATCTGGCCGTGTCACCGATGGCGGTCATGGTGTTCCAGATGATGTTCGCCATCATCACTGCCGCGTTGATCAGCGGGGGGACGGTCGACCGGGTCCGGTTCACGAGTTTCATCGTCCTGATCGTGGCCTGGCTGTTCGTCGTCTACGTGCCTCTTGCCCACTGGGTGTTCTCCCCGGGGGGCTGGCTGGCCCGGCGCGGGGTGCTCGACTTCGCCGGTGGCACGGTCGTCGAGATCAACTCGGGGTTCTCGACGCTGGCCGTCGTGCTCGTCATCGGGCGGCGCCAGGGGTGGCCCAGGGAGTCGATGACGCCCCATTCGGTGCCGCTCAGCCTCCTCGGCGCCGGCATCCTCTGGTTCGGATGGTTCGGGTTCAACGCCGGTTCGGCGCTGGGTGCCAACGATCTGGCGGTCACGGCGTTCGTCAACACCCAGCTGGCCGCCGCTGCCGGCCTTCTCGGGTGGCTCGTGTTCGAACGGTGGAAGGAGCATTCGCCCACGACGCTCGGTGCTGCCTCCGGGGCGGTAGCCGGGATGGTGGCGATCACGCCTGCGGCGGGATTCGTCGACCCCATGGCCGCGCTCGGGATCGGTCTCGTCGCCGGCGTCGTCTGCGCCATGGCAGTGCGTCTCAAGTTCCGGTGGCGCTACGACGACTCGCTCGACGTGCTGGGAGTCCACGGGGTGGGCGGTCTCGTCGGGATGGTGGCCATCGGCCTGGTCGCAACCCGCGCCGTCAACCCGGGCGGGGCGAACGGGCTCTTTACCGGGGGTGGGTGGCACCTCCTCGCCGTCCAGGTCCTGGCGGCCGCGGTGGCGGCCGCGTGGGCGTTCGGCGCCACGTGGCTGCTGGCCAAGGGCGTCGACACCGTTCTCGGCCTCCGGGTGACACCCGAAGAGGAGGCCCGGGGGCTCGACATCACCCAGCATGCCGAGAGCGCCTACTCGATCGGAGGCTCGGGGCGAACCGGGGGATGAGACGGGCGTGGAAGGGCGTGGAACGGTGTGGAGGGCCGCCAACGCGGGTAGGTACCCGTGGCGGGATCGAATCGAGAGGTGTTCCCAGGCTGATCTAGGGGAATTCTCAGGGGAATCACAGATGATGCGGGCATTCTGGGCTGACGCAGTACCGGCCGGATCGGTCGGCGCCAGGCGGTGCATGGCCTCGGCCCCGGTCGATCGACGACGAGGAGGAGCAACGTGAAGATCCTGGTACTCGGAGGAGACGGCTACCTGGGGTGGCCGACGGCGCTGTACCTGTCGCAGCGTGGCCACGAGGTCTCGGTGGTCGACAACTTCGCCCGCCGCCAGTACGACTTCGAGATGGGTGTCGACTCCCTCGTTCCGATCGTCCAACTTCAGCAGCGGGTCCGCGTCTGGAAGGAGGTGTCGGGCCGTACCGTCACCGCCTACGTCGGCGATCTCACCGATCCGGCCTTCGTTTCCCACGTCCTCGCGTGCACCTCCCCCGAGGCGGTCGTCCACTTCGCCGAGCAGCGCTCGGCCCCCTACTCGATGATCGACCAGAAGCACGCCGTGTACACACAGGTGAACAACGTCGTGGGCACGTTGAACCTGCTCTATGCCATTGCGGAGCAGGACCGGGACATCCACCTGGTGAAGCTGGGCACGATGGGGGAGTACGGCACGCCCAACATCGACATCGAAGAGGGCTTCATCGAGATCACCCATCGGGGCAGGACCGACGTGCTCCCGTACCCGAAGCAGCCCGGCTCCTTCTACCACCTCTCGAAGGTGCACGACAGCGCCAACATCATGTTCGCCTGCCGGATCTGGGGTCTGCGGGCCACGGACCTGAACCAGGGCGTCGTCTACGGCCAGGAGACCGAGGAGACGGTGCTCCATCCCGACCTGGCCACCCGTTTCGACTACGACGGCGTGTTCGGCACGGTGCTCAACCGTTTCTGTGTCCAGGCGGTGATCGGGCACCCGTTGACCGTCTACGGGTCCGGCGGTCAGACCCACGGCATGCTCAACATCCGCGACACCCTGGCCTGCGTGGGGCTGGCCGTGGAGCACCCGGCCGATGCCGGGGAGTACCGGGTGTTCAACCAGTTCACCGAGTCCTTCAGTGTGGCCGACATGGCGGCGACCGTCGCCCGCGTCCACGGCAACGCCACCGTGACCAACGTGCCGGCGCCCCGGGTGGAAAAGGAGTCCCACTACTACCGGGCCGCCCACACGAAGCTCCTGGATCTCGGCCTGGTGCCCCACCTCCTCACCGACGACGTGGTGAAGTCGCTGATCGGCGTGGCCGACCGGCACCGGGACCGTGTCGACCCCGAGGCGATCCGCCCCACGGTGAACTGGCGGCTGACCACCAACACGCTCGTGACGTCCGGCGGTCCCGATATGGACGACCTCCCCGAGCCCGGCGAGGACGGCAACGCCCGCGTCGCCGAGCGGGCCTGAGGTCGCCGATCCCTCCAGCCCGCTGACGCCCCGGTTGGCACGCCCGTCGGCCGGGGCGCCCCCGGCGCGTCGTCTGTCGTGCCCCGTGTCGACGCCATCCGGTCGCCGCCGGTGCGGCCGCTAACGTCGTCGGGATGTCCCGCAGACGGAGGAGGAGGATCGGGCGGCCACCCCGGCGCCGAGTGCACGGTCCCGTCCTCGCGCTCGTCGTTGTCGTGGGCCTGGCGGTTGCCCTCCTGGTAGGTGGGTTCGTCGAGGTGGGCGTTCGCTCTGGTCCCTCCGGTCGAAGGCTCGCACGGGGGTTCGCCGCTCTGGCCGCACCCGTGGTCGCCCAGTCGAACGCCACGGGGTCGGCGTTGGCGACCACCGTGGGACGAGCGACCGCCGGGGCGACATATCCCGATCGCACGGCACTCCAGCTCGCGCTGGACCAGGCCGTCCGGCAGAGCGCGGCGCAGGCGGCGTCGATCGACTCGTTCGCCCGTCCCCAACCGCCCGGGGAGGGCGCCACCCTGATGGTCGACGCATTCGCCGATCGGGCGACCGCCGTGCTGCGCCTACGCACCACGATCGACGGCCTGCTCGGGATGGCGCCGGTGCCGGTTCCAGGCTCAGCCTCCGCGTTCCCGGACAGCGCAAGGGTCCCTCCAAGCCTCTCGGCTACGGCCGCAGCCGGGCAGTTGCGCGCGGAGGGGGTACTGCTGGCCTCGGCCGACCGCGCCTACGCCCGAGCCGTGGGCGCCCTCCGGCGAACCTCGATCGCCATCGCGCTCCCGTCGTCGAGATGGGTCATCGGCAAGTCGGGGACCGCGTCCGCCCTCGGCCCCGCCGCCCTCGCCCTCGCCGCCGCCGCCCTCGCCGCGTCACCCGTCCTGGCTCCCGTCACCGAGGTGATCATCTCCGCCACCGGCCTCACCCCGCCGGCACTGGCGTCCGGCGGCCCCGGGGTGGTGGGCGACGGATGCGCGGCCCCGACCTCGGCGGCGCCGTCGACACCGTCGACCGTGCTTCCCCCGACCGCTACGGTCACGGTCACGGCCACGGTGACCAACTGCGGCTCGACCGTCGAGCCCCGCATCGTGGTCACGGCCACCCTTTCCAGGCAGCATGCCCGTCCAGCGAGCCGCCGGGTGTCGTCGACGCCGTTCGCGCTCGAGCCTGGCTCGTCGGCCACCGTGACGCTCCCCACCATGCCGGTCACCCCAGGGGGCAACTACGCTCTGACGGTGGCGATCCCGCTTCCCTCGGGGCAGAACGCACCGGCTGGGACGACCCAGGCCTTCTCGATCGATGTCTCACCCTCCTCGTGACCTCGTGACCTCCCGGGCCCGGTGGTGCGACGGGAGGCGGGGACCGGTTCCGGACCGACCCGGTTCCCCCGGTCCGGCCTGCGGTCGCACCGCGTGCCGGACCCTCTAGGATCGGCTGTATCGTCGAACAGGAGGGTCGGAGGCAAGTGGCCGAGAGCATCACGATCACGGACAACCGCACGGGTCAGTCACTGGAGATCCCGTTCGAGAACGGGGGGATCTCGGCCACCGCCTGGTCGAAGCTCCTCCCTGGCGTCTGGTTCTTCGATCCGGGGTTCATGTCGACGGCGGCGTGCGAGAGCGCCATCACCTACCTGGACGGCGACGCCGGCATCCTGCGCTACCGCGGCTACCCCATCGAGCAGCTGGCGGAGCACTCGACGTACCTCGAGGTGGCCTACCTTCTCTTGAACGGTGAGCTGCCGACCACCGAGCAGTTCGAGGGCTGGCGCCACGAGGTCACCCACCACACGTTCATCCACGAGAACGTGCGGAAGCGGTTCCTGGAGGGATTCCACTACGACGCCCACCCCATGGGCATGCTGGTGTCGGCGGTAGCCGCTCTGTCGACCTTCTACCTCGACGCGAAGGAGATCTTCGATCCCGAGTCACGCGAGAAGCAGATCGTGCGCCTGATCGCGAAGATGCCGACACTGGCGGCGGCGGCCCACCGCTTCAGCGTAGGCATGCCGTTCGTCTACCCCGACAACTCCCTCGACTTCACGGCCAACTTCCTGTCGATGATGTGGAAGACGGCCGAACCGCGGTTCGACGCAAACCCGGCACTGGCCCGGGCTCTAGAGGTGCTCTTCATCCTCCACGCCGACCACGAGCAGAACTGCTCGACGACGGCGATGCGGACGGTCGGGTCGTCGCACGCCGACCCGTACTCGGCGACTGCCGCTGCCGCTGCCGCGCTCTACGGACCTCGTCATGGTGGGGCGAACGAGGCGGTGATCCGGATGCTGACCGATATCGGCTCCATCGACAACGTGGCGCCGTTCGTCGAGTCCGTGAAGTCGGGGTCCGGCCACCGCCTCCAGGGCTTCGGCCACCGCGTCTACAAGAACTACGACCCGCGGGCCAAGATCATCAAGCGGGCGGCAGACGACGTGTTCGCCATCACCGGGAAGAACCCGCTCCTCGATATCGCGTTGAAGCTGGAGGAGATCGCCCTGTCCGACGAGTACTTCATCTCCAGGAAGCTCTACCCGAACGTCGACTTCTACTCGGGGCTGATCTACCAGGCGATGGGGTTCCCGCTCGAGATGTTCCCGGTGCTCTTCGCCATCCCCCGGACGGCGGGTTGGCTGGCGCACTGGAAGGAGATGCTCGACCAGGACTCCAAGATCGCCCGGCCCCGCCAGCTCTACATCGGTGAGGACGCCCGGGACTACGTGGAGATGGCCGACCGCTGAGAACGGTCGTCAGCCCGGGGCCGCGGCCGGAGCCCTGCGGATCAGACCCTCTTGGACCAGAGACACGGCGAGCGCCCCGGCCCGGGTGAACAGGAACCCGCGGGCGAGCCCCCGTGCACCATACGCGTTGGGGCTGTCCATGTCGTAGAGGAGCCACTCGTCGGCCCGGAACGGCCGGTGGAACCACATGCAGTGGTCCAGGCTCGCCCCCATGAACCCGGTGTCGCTCCACTGGACCCGGTGGGGCGCCAGGATGGTGTCGAACAGCGACATGTCCGAGGCGTAGGTGGCGACGCAGGTGTGCAGGAGCGGATCGTCGGGCAGCTGGCCGTCGGCCCGGATCCAGAGGCGTTGCGCCGGCTCCGTGCTGGCTCCCGGAGCGAAGGGGAGCGGCCCGATGTGCCGCTGGTCGATCGGTCGGGGGCGGGTCAACCAGTCGCTCAGGTCACCCTGGAAGGACGCCACCCGTTCCGACAGGGTCTCCAGATCCTCGGGCGGTGGGACGTCGGGCATCTCGACCTGGTGCTCCATCCCCTCCTCGTGGATGTGGAACGATGCTGACAGGTTGAAGATCGCCCGTCCGTGCTGGATCGCCACCACCCGGCGCGTCGTGAACGAGCGCCCGTCCCGGATGCGGTCCACCTGGTAGAGGATGGGAACGGTCGGGTCGCCAGGACGCAGGAAGTAGGCGTGGAGGGAGTGGGGGAGGCCGTGGTCGACGGTCCGGCCCGCCGACATCAGCGCCTGGGCGGCCACCTGCCCGCCGAAGACCCGCTGCCGGTCCTCGTCGGGGCTGACCCCCCGGAACAGGTTGACCTCGATCGGCTCGAGATCCAGCAGTTCGACCAGCATGTCGAGGGGTGTGCTCACGGAGACATCCTGCCAGTTCCCCATGGGACGGTCAGCACGTGATGGGTAGGGTGTGGCCGTGCCGAAACTGACGTTCCCCGACGGGTTCCTCTGGGGCAGTGCCACCGCCGCTCACCAGATCGAAGGGGGCAACGTGAACAACGACTGGTGGGACCTCGAGCACGATCCGAGTGCCGGGTGCGCGGCCTCCAGCGGGGACGCCTGTGACTCGTTCCACCGCTACCCAGAGGACGTCGCACTCGGCGCGTCGCTGGGGCTGAACGCCTACCGGTTCTCCGTCGAGTGGAGTCGGATCGAGCCGGCGGAAGGGGAGTTCTCCCTGGGGGCGCTCGACCACTACCGGCGGGTGGCGGCCGAGTGCCGCGACGGTGGACTCCTCCCCGTGGTCACGATCCACCACTTCACCCACCCTCGCTGGTTGGCTGCCGATGGTTGCTGGGAGGCTCCGCGTGCCCCGGACCGGTTCGCCCGGCTGGCCGAGCGCGTCACGCGGCACCTCGGCGACCTGGCCGGGATGGTGGTGACGCTGAACGAGCCCAATGTCGTGGCCACCATGGGCTGGCGCCTGGGACTGTTCCCGCCCCGCGTCCAGGACCCCGCACGCCGCGACATCGTCAACGCCGCGCTGGTGCTCGCCCACCGTCGGGGGGTCGACGCGGTGCGCCAGGTGCGCGGTGACCTCCCGGTGGGCCTATCGCTGTCGATGACCGACTACCAGGCCCTTCCCGGTGGCGACGCCCGGCTCGACCACTACCGACGGGTCTCGGAGGACGTGTACCTCGAGGCCACGGAGGGCGACGGCTTCGTCGGGGTCCAGACCTACACCAGGGCCCGCGTCGGCGCGGAGGGGATCCTTCCCCCCGCTGACGGCGTTCCCACGACCCAGATGGGCTACGAGTACTGGCCCGACGCGCTGGGGGAGACGGTGCGCCGGGCCGTGGCGGTCACCGGGGGCGGCGTCCCGGTGGTGGTGACGGAGAACGGGGTGGGTACCGACGACGACGCAGCCCGGATCGCCTACGTGCGGCAGGCGCTCGCCGGTCTCCACCGCTGTATCCGGGACGGGATCGACGTCCGCGGGTACTTCTACTGGAGTCTGCTCGACAACTTCGAGTGGCTGCTCGGGTACGGGCCGACGTTCGGGCTCGTCGCCGTGGACCGCGAGACCTTCGGGCGCCGGCCGAAGCCCAGTGCAGCATGGTACGGGCACGTCGCCCGGGACAACACGCTCGAGGTGGACGGCGGCTGACGGCGACGACGGGCTGGCGGTCGGGTCGTCCAGCCGGGGTCTGGCGGTGGATGCCAGGTAGTGTGGGTCCGGTGAAGGGACTGCCGGTACGTCTCGCCCACCTGTGGGAGAAGCGCCACACACCCGAGGCCAGGCAGCTCTTCAAGTACACGATGGTGTCGGTGATCTCCACCGCGGTGTCGTTCGCGTCCCTGGCGGTCCTCTTCGGCGTACTGCGCCTGTGGGGGGAGGAGGTGAGCACCGTCGTATCCAACTGCATCGCCGCCGTGCCGTCCTACTACCTCAACCGGCAGTGGGTGTGGGGAAAGGGCGGGCGTTCCCACCTGACGAAAGAGGTGCTCCCCTTCTGGGTGATGTCGGTGTTCGGGATCGCCGTCTCGCTCGGCGGAGCGGCGATCGCCCACCGGCTGAGCGTCGAGCACCACCTGAGCCACCTGGAGGCGACGGTCGTGGTATTGGCGGCCAACGTGACGTCGTTCGCTATCTTCTGGGTGCTGAAGTTCCTCCTCTACAACCGGTTGTTCCGTGTCCATCCGATAGAGGAGCTCGACGAGCTCGTCGAAGCTGCCTGAAAGAGGTCCCTGCCCGTGCGAACCCCCGGATCCGTCTTTGAGGCCGCGCTGGCCCGCATCGAACCGATCGACCAGCTCGCGTGCGAGCGTGCCCGGGCGCACCAGGACCGGCTGACGAAGCCGCCCGGATCGCTCGGCCGGCTGGAGGCGATCGCGGCCCGGGTGGCGGGCATTGCCGGGACCGTCCCCCCCCCGGTGCCGGCCCCGGCCACCGTGGCGGTGTTCGCCGGCGACCACGGCGTCACCGGGCGGGGCGTGACCCCATGGCCGAGTGAGGTGACGGCGCAGATGGTGCGGAACTTCTGCGCCGGTGGCGCCGCGGTGAACGTGCTGGCAGCCCGAGCCGGAGCGGAGGTGATCGTGGTGGACGTCGGGGTCGCCACTGATCTGGAGGAGCAGACCGGGCTGGCGATCCGCAAGGTCCGGCACGGGACCGCCGACATCTCGTCCCAGCCGGCCATGTCCCTCGACGAGGTGCGCCAGGCCTTCGACGTGGGGGCCATCGTCGCCACCGACGCCGTGGCCTCCGGTGCCCGGTGCCTGCTCACCGGGGACATGGGGATCGGGAACACGACGCCGTCTGCCGCGCTGATCTCCCGGTTCACTGGACGGCCGGCCCGGGAGGTGACGGGACGGGGGACGGGCGCCGACGACGAGCGCTTGGAGCTGAAGGTGAGCGTCGTCGACGAGGCACTGGAACGTCACGCCGTCGCTCCCGGTGGGACCGGGGATCCCGGAGATCCGGCCACGGTGCTCGCCTCGCTGGGCGGGCTGGAGATCGCGGCGTTGGTGGGCTTCGTGGTCACCGGCGCATCGCTCCGGGTCCCGGTCATCCTCGACGGCGTGATCGCCGCCGCCGCCGCCCTCGGCGCGGCCGCCTTCGCTCCCGACGTCACGGGTTACCTCGTCGCCGGGCACCGATCGGTGGAGCCGGGCGCCACCGTGGCACTGGCCGACCTCGGTCTCGACCCCGTGCTCGACCTGGGCCTCCGGCTGGGAGAGGGGACGGGGGCATGCCTGGCCCTTCCCGTCGTCCAGGCGGCGGTGGAGCTCCTGCGGGACATGGCGACGTTCGACTCGGCCGGGGTGACCTCAGAGCACGGTTGACTGGGCAGGGAGCCCTGACCTGGGTCCCTGTTCCCGGGGGATCAGTCCCGGAAGTTGGTGAACTGCAGAGGGATCCCGAGGTCCTCCCCCTTGCAGGCGGTGATGACCGCCTGCAGGTCGTCCCGCTTCTTCCCGGTCACCCGCAGCTGGTCGCCCTGGGTCTGGGAGCTGACCCCCTTCAGCCCCAGGTCCTTGATGAACCGGTTGAGCCGCTTGGCGTGGTCCTGGGAAATCCCGGCCCGGATGGTGAGCCGCTGGCGCGCCGCGCCTCTCGCCGCCTCCTCGATCTTCCCGACCTCGAAGGACTTGAGGGAGACCTCCCGTTTGACGAGCCGCTCCTGGAGCACCTGGTGGAGCGCCCGGAGGCGATCCTCGGTGGACGAGCGGAGCACCAGTTCCTTGTCGGTGACCTCGATCGTCGAGCCGGTGTCCTTGAAGTCGAAGCGCGTGGACGCCTCGCGGTTGGCCTGGTCCACCGCATTGCGAACTTCCTGCATGTCGACTTCGGAGACGATGTCGAAAGTGGGCATGGGAAAACAGTAACGGTTGGGGACCCCCGCTGTTGGCGGTATCCTCTGCTCCCTGCGGGTCGGTGCCCGAGTGGCCAAAGGGAGCAGACTGTAAATCTGCCGGTTCTGCCTTCGAAGGTTCGAATCCTTCCCGGCCCACCAGTGCAAAGGTCCAGGTCGGGGGGCATGTCCCCCGACCTGGACCGGCCAGTAGCTCGGCAGCCCGATGGAGTGGTTGCCAGTGTGGTTGCCAGTGGGCGCTCCGGGGCGACGGCGGGCGATGAGAGGTTGCCAGTTGGTGAACCTGGGTACGACCGGGCACTTGGGCAAATTTCTGGCTCCTCGCTAGATCGTGTGGATTTGGGGGAGTGGGAGCTTCCCGGCGATGAGGTAGATGATGGTGATCATCTTGGCCTTGGAGCGGTAGCCACGAGCCCTGCGTTTGGCCGCCTGGACGAGCGAGTTCGTTTCCTCCAACAATCCGTTGCTGAGGCGGCTTTGCTGCCAGGCGACGATGCCGTCCCAGTGGGCCTCGACCGTGGCGACGAACTCCTTGACCGGTTCCAGGCGTGAGCGTTTGGCTCCGTAGCACCAGCTTTTCAGGTACGCCTCGGCCTCTTCGGCACTCGCCTTGTTGTAGAACTCGTTGAAGTCGTCGCGCCAACGGGCGGCCCGTGCGGTCTTGAGCTGCATAGAGGGGCGGGTGAGCCATGCGAGCTTCTCACGTTGCTTGGCGGTGAG
>DAHXOA010000095.1 GCA_027365145.1 Acidimicrobiaceae bacterium
CGCCGAGCCCCGGAAGCGGGAGCTCGTTCGGCTCCTCGTTGCGGGGCACCTTCGCCAGCGGATGTTTCGGTTTGCGCGGTGTGTCGCCGTCGGAGCCCATGGCCCCATCCTGCTCCATCCCGGTCCCTCACCCGAGGTGTCTGCAAGGCGAACGAGCGGAGCGCCGTGACCGCTGGATCGCCGCGACACCGGTGCCGCCCAGACCAGGCCATCCAGTGACGGCCGCACGGTCGAGCCGGGCCGGGGTCGCTCGACGGGCGGACAAGCAGTTGTGTAGGTTGGCCTCGTCAGGCAACGAGCGCCGCGCCATCGGAGACGACCGGGAAGGCCCTGGTCGGGGTGGCCGGAAGGCAGGGGGGGAGCATGGCAGCAGAGCGGTTTCCAGTGGAGTCAGGGCACGTCATGATGTTCGCCAGAGCCATCGGTGATCCCAACCCGATCTACGTCGATCCCGACTACGCGGCTACGACCGAGGTGGGCCACGTCATCGCTCCGCCGACCTTCGTCCAGGCGAGCGCCCAGTTCGACCCCGACTACCCCCTCCGCCCCAAGATCGGCGAACGGTGGTTCGGCTCCGGATCCTCTGCCGGCGCAGCACCACCGGCACGATCGGGTTCGGGTTCGGGTTCGGGTTCGGGCTCGGGTTCGGGAGGTGGCTCCGGGACGGGGCTCCACGCCGAGCAGCACTACGAGTACCACCGCCACGTCCGACCGGGCGACGTCCTGTCGGCAGTCACCCGGGAGGGTCGGAGCTGGGAGCGCGAGGGCCGGCGCGGGGGCACGCTGTCGTTCCGGGAGTCGATCACGGAGTACCGCGACCAGAACGGCGAGCTGGTGGTCACGGCACGCGGCGTCGGGGTGCGGACCTCCCGTACGGTCGAAGGGGACTGACATGGCTCTCTCCCGCAAGCAGCTCACCGTCGGGGACACCCACGAGCAGGTCGTGGTGGACGGGTTGACCCGCACGCAGATCGTCCAGTACGCCGGGGCCTCCGGGGACTACAACCCACTCCACACCGACGAGGTGTTCGCCACCCAGGTGGCCGGGTACCCGTCGGTCTTCGCCCACGGCATGCTGACCATGGGCCTGACCGGACACATGCTCGCCGACTACGTGGGAGACGGCCGCCTCGTCGAGTACGGGGGTCGGTTCATGGCGCAGGTGTGGCCGGGTGACACCCTCACGGCCCACTCCGAGGTCACCGGCTTCGACACGCGGAACGGATCAGACTGCGTCGAGTTGGCGGTCCGCACCGTGAACCAGTCCGGCGACGAGGTGTTCCGGGGCACGGCGGTGGCCCGCATCGATCCCTGACGCCCGGGGCCGGCGGCGCCTGTGCCAAGGACCTTCGCAACCGTTCACCTCGTCTGGTTGCTCACCCATCCTCCTCGTCGTCCGGTCCGAGATCCCCGGCGAGCTTCGTGAAGTGGCCGGGCCCGTATCGGACAACGTCGCCCCGAGCAGCCTGGTCTAGGCCCTGCTGGAGGGAGGCCAACGTCTGGGGGCTCCGCAGTACCGCCAGCTCGCGCTCGGAGACGGAGACGACTGGGCTGACCAGATAGTCCCCCCCGGGAAGCGGCACGACACGGAACCGGTGTTGGCTCCCCCTGAGGACCCGCGCCATGGGCAGGCGTTGCCGGGAGTCCAGCTCAACCTCGATGGGTGCTGCCTCCTCGATGGGTGATGCGGTGGTCATACGACGATCCTAGCGATTTCCGGGGCAATGCGCCAACGCGCCGGATGGCGCATATGCAACATTGGTACAGTATTGCTAGCGTACCGTTATGCCATTCGAGCTGCTCCTCTCCAGCCAGGTCGAGGAGACCCTGGCTCGCCTCGAGCGCACCGACCAGCGGAGATACAAGAAGGTGGTGCGGTGCTTGGCCAAGCTGGAGGAAGATCCGGTGTATCCGGGGCTCAACTCCCATCCCTTCGAAAGCGTCAAGGGACCGCGAGGGGAGCGGATTTGGGAGTCCTACGTCGAGAACAATGCGCCGTCAGCCTGGAGGGTCTGGTGGTACTACGGACCGGGAACGGGCGAGATCACGATCTTCGCCGTCGGGCCGCACCCCTAGCGAGCAGGTCCGTCGAGCGGGCCGAGAGCGATCCAAGAGCGATCCGACCGGATGCACCGACACCGCGTAGGAACGCGCTCCCGACGAACGTGCGCGCCGTGCAGACTCGACCAGGTCCTCGAGCTCCCCAGCACGCCCGAACAGGGCGGCTTGCTTCGCTACCGTCGAGCTCGGATCACCCACGGGGCCACGTCATCACGCCGGCGGCGGGCCACGTCATCACGCCGGCGGCGGGGTACCCATTCCGGAGCGCCGCCCCTTGCCCCGGCTCCTCGTCCACCACCACACCACGATCCCCACCAGGGCTCCGAGAGGCAGGACGCGCTTCAGGACCGAGGGCCCGGCGGTGCCGAGCAGGTCGACCGGTTCGGCCGGAGCCGAATGGATGGTCCGCACCGCCTGGTCCCGTGGTCCCGCACCGGCCCCTCGTGCACCTTCGTCCCCTCGTGCACCTTCGTCCCCTCGTGCACCTTCGTCCCCTCGTGCACCTTCGTCCCCTTGTGCACCTTCGTCCCCTTGTGCGTCTCTGGCCCCTTCTGCGTCGTCGGCCCCTTGCGTACCTTTGGAGGACCCGGGCTCGGGTGCGTCGGCTACCGGTTCCGAGCCCTGCGACAGCACGTCGGCCTCCAGCCTGCCGGCGAACTCCGCCAACATCCTGGCGCTGACGTCACCCATGACACTGCGACCGAACTGCGCCACCTTGCCCGTCACGGTCAGGTCGGTGACAAGAGAGACGGTCGTGCCGGTGCCGTCCGGGACAGCGGTGGCGGTCACCGTGGCCGAGGCGTTGCCCTGGCCGCGGGAGTCACGCCCCTCGGCCACCAGCACCGCCCGGTGTTGGTCGTCGTTCTGCTCGACGAACCGGGCCGTCCCCTTGTACTGGGCGGAGATGGGCCCGACCTTCACCTTCACGATCCCCCGGTACTCGTCTCCTTCGACCTCCCGGAGCTCCGCTCCGGGCATGCACGGGGCGATCCGTTCCAGGTCGGTGAGGACCGCCCAGGCGACGTCGACCGGAACCGACACGTGAAACTCGTTGCTCAGCTCCATCGGATCAGATCCTCCTCGTCGTCGATGTCGGCGGGCTCGCCCTCGCAGGGTACCTCGCCCACCAGGTCGGGCCGGGTGCGCATGAGCATCCGAGCCCCTTCGTCGCCCGTCGTGGGGAGCAGCGGCCAGACCGAGCGGTCGAGCCGGACAGGAGGCCGGCGCCGGCCGCCGAACGTGGCAACCGCCACCGGGCTCTCCGACGACGCCACCGCTGCCCATGCCGACGACGGGACGAGCGGCTGATCGCCCAGTCCCACCACCAGCGCCTGGTGCCCGCGGGCGACCGCCCACGCCCGCGCCGCCTGCAGCGACGACGCCTGTCCGGCTGCCCATGCCCGGTTCTCGATCACGTGGACCCCCTCCGGCACGGCCGGTCCCAGGTCCACGGCACCGACGACCGCCGCCACCTCGTCGAGCGCCGCTCCTGCCGCCGCCGTGAGTGCCCACCAGGCGAGAGGGTGGCCCCGGAACTCGGCCAGTAGCTTGTGCCGCGGTCCTCCGAAGCGGGTGCCTTCGCCGGCGGCCAGGACGACGGCGGCGACCGTCATCGGGACGACCGGGAGCAGGCGCAGCCGGTCGTCACCACTCACCCTCTCCGATCATGCCCACCAGTGCGTCGAGCGACGCCGCCGAATGGCCGTCGACGAACCGGTCGACATGGGGAAGCGCGGCTGCCATCCCCCGGGCCAGCGGCTCGTAGCCGGCTGACGCCTTCAGCGGGTTGACCCAGATCGTCTGGTGGGACGCTCGATGGAGGCGGGCCATCTCCCCGGCCAGGCGCGCCGGGTCGCCTCGATCCAGGCCGTCGGAGAGGATCACCACGATCGCCCCCCGGGCCATGCCCGGCATGCCGAACCGATCGTTGAAGGTGCCGATGCCCTCGCCGAGCCGGGTTCCCCCGGACCAGTCCACCACGCTGGCGGAGGCGTGGCGCAAGGCGGCATCGGGGTCGCGCCATCCGAGCTGGCGGGTGAGGTGGGTGAGCCGGGTCCCGACGGCGAACGCCTCGACCCGGCCCTGACCGACCACGACGACGTGGAGGAAGCGCAACAGCGCACGGGCGTAGGGCTCCATCG
>DAHXOA010000146.1 GCA_027365145.1 Acidimicrobiaceae bacterium
GACCGGGAAGCGTCCCAGGGTGCGGTGGCGGTCGGGCGAGCCGGCGACGCGGTGGCGATCGTCCAGCTGCGGTGCGAGACCGACTTCGTGGCGAAATCCGACGCCTTCGTCGCCCTGACCCAGGAGCTGGCACAGCTGGTGGCGGCCAAGGGTGAAGGTGCGGAAGCCGAGCGGGCCGACGAGGTGGACCACCTGAAGACCACGCTGAAAGAGAACATCTCGGTCGGCCGGGTCGTCCGGGTCGAGGCGGGCGCCGGCGGTGCCGTCGACAGCTACCTCCATCTCCAGGCGGGCCGGGGTGTGAATGCCGTGATCGTGGCAGTGTCAGGCGGCGGCGAGGCGCTCGCCCACGACATCGCTGCCCACATCGCCTTCGCCCGCCCGACCTACATCAGCCGCGACGAGGTGCCCCAGGATGAGGTCGACGCGGAGCGGCGGACCGTCGAGGAGATCGCTCGCAACGAAGGAAAGCCGGACGCCGCGCTCCCGAAGATCGTCGAGGGCCGGCTCAACGGTTGGTACCGCGAGCGCGTCCTTCTCGACCAGCCGTACATCAAGGACGAGAAGAAGACCATCGCCGCGCTCCTCGACGGTGCGATGGTCGATCGGTTCGCCCAGGTCGTCATCGGCGATTGAGTGTTCCGGTGGGTGTGCGCCGTCGGATCGTGTTGAAGATGTCGGGAGAGGCACTGGCGTCGTCGGCTTCCGACGAGACCATCGACGCCGCCGTCGTCGAGCGCATCGCCGTCGAGATCGCGATGGCTCGGGAGAATCTCGACCTGGAGCTGGCGGTGATGGTCGGCGGCGGGAACATCTGGCGGGGGACGACCGGAGCGGGTGCGGGGATGGACCGGGCGACGTCGGACTTCATGGGCATGCTCGGAACCGTGATCAACGCGCTGGCGCTCCAGGACGCCTTGGAGCACCAAGGGCAGCCGACGCGCGTGCTCTCGGCGGTGCACATGGCCGAAGTGGCCGAGCCGTACATCCGGCGCCGGGCGATCCGACACCTGGAGAAGTCCCGCGTCGTGGTCTTCGCCGCCGGGATGGGGAACCCGTACTTCACCACCGACACGTCGGCCGCGCTCCGTGCTGCCGAGATCGAGGCCGGTCTGCTGTGCAAGGGAACACACGGGGGTGTCGACGGGGTGTACACCGCTGATCCGCGGCTGGACCCGACGGCGAGTCGGTACGACGAGGTGTCGTTCCGGGAGGTGATCGCCCAGGACCTGCGGGTGATGGACCTGACCGCCATCACGTTCTGCCAGGACAACGGGCTTCCGATCCGTGTCTTCGACCTCATGGGGGAAGGAAACGTCGGTAGGGCATTACGCGGCGAGTCGATCGGAACACTCATCCGATGAGGCGCGATGGCGCGGCCGGGCCGGGCCGACCGGGTAGGGGTTCGCTACGCTGGGGGCGCCATGGATGACGAACTGACCGCCCTCGTGGTAGCCGACACGGAGGAGCGGATGGGCAGGGCCGTGGACCACACCCAGGCGGAGTTCGGCTCGATCCGGACCGGCCGGGCCTCTCCGGCACTGGTCGAGCATCTGAGAGTCGACTACTACGGCGCCGAGACGGAGCTTCGCCAGATCGCCGGCTTCAGCGTGCCCGAAGCGCGCATGCTCGTGATCTCCCCCTACGACAAAGGCTCGCTGGGGGCCATCGAGAAGGCGCTGCACGGTTCCGATCTGGGGATCCAGCCTTCCAACGACGGCGTCGTGATCCGCCTGGCGTTCCCGGTGCCGACAGAAGAACGACGCAAGGAACTGGTCAAGGTCGTCCGTCAGAAGGCCGAGGACGGCAGGGTCGCGATCCGGAACCTCCGGCGTTCGGCTCGTCACGAGCTGGAAGCGCTCCAGAGGAGCGGGGAGCTGTCCGACGACGAGCTCGACCGTGTCGAGAAAGATTTGGACAAGGTGACGCACGACCAGGTGGCTGCCATCGATCGGCTCCTGGCACACAAGGAGCATGAGCTCCTCGAGATCTGACACATGCCCCGGCCTGACGGTCCGGGCATGCGGAAGGAAGACGCGACGTGGACGACCGCGACAGTGTGTATCCAGGCAGTGCTGAACCCGATCGCGCCTCTCTTGGAGGGGAGCGCCCGCAGGAGGGCGACGCCGAGAGCGACGCCGAGGGCGACTCGGTCGCGCCGGCGGATGTAGGACCGCCGACCCGCCCGGTGGTGCCGCCAGCACCTGAGCGTGTCCGGATCCTCGGAGCGGAGCCGGCGGCAGAGGTCACGGCAGTGCTTCCCGTGGTGCGCCGGGACGACCCCGCCCGGTCCGACGGTGAGGCAGGCGAAGGACCTTCGGGTGCCGGTCGCCCCGGAACGGTCCGCCTGACGGGAGAGCCCGTCGCCGGCTCGACCACCGCTGCGGAGCCGGTGCGACCGGGAGAGACGGTGCTTCCGGGAGACCGCGAGCGCGTCTGGTCCGATCAGGAAGATTCCCCAACCCCGTCGGGAGCCGCGGCCCTCTCCGTGTCCGACGACCAGCTCACGGCCCCCGACGACCCGGCACCGGCAGCGCCGGTGCTGCCTCACTGGACCGATCCCCCTACGGGCCAGGTCCCGGCGGTCCTCTCCCGTGGGCACGACGACCGGGGGGCCATGGTCGGACCCGTCTGGCGTGAGGAGCACGCCGACTGGGAAGCACACGACAACGAGTACGAGCCGGCGATGCTGGTCGAGGACGAGCCCGCGCTCGGGTCGCTCGACGAGAGCGATACCCCTGACCCCGACCGCAGGCCGTGGGAGTTTGACCTGCCCGGTGATGCGAGGGTGGCCGACCAGGACCGGGACGTCACGGCCCCCGGTGCCGAGCCGCTGGTCTCGCCGTGGGACGTCGACGAACGAGACCGGTCCCGCGATGCGGCGGTGGGTGGGCCGGAGCGGGTCCTCGGCCGATCCGGAGCGGATGGTGAGAGGGAGCCTGCCGGAGGACCGGAGTCGGGGGAGGAGCGTGGCGAGGGCCTCCTGGCCGGCGCGGCGATCGCCGGGAGCGCCCTGGCCGGCGCGGCCTTTGGACATGATGAGGATGGCGACGAGCTCCCGGAGATCGGCCGGTTCCGGCGAGGTGGCCTGCGGTCTCGGCGCCCGACGGCCCGTCGGCCCACCAACGTCCCCGAGGATCTCGAGCCGCCCTTGGCGGCCGAGCCGCCGGGCGCTGCGATCACCGAGGTTCCGGGCGTCGGGCTCCGCCGGGGAGGCATCGCAGGGCTGGCGGCGGCCGACCGTGACGCCCACCCGGAGGAGCCGGATAGCGGGTCTGAGCCCGCCCGACGGCGGCTCCGGACGAAGCGCTCGGGTCGCGGGCGCCGGGCTCGTCGCGAGGAGTCGGCGTGGTGGTCCGACGTCGCCGGTGGCGACGAGCCTGGCCGGTCGGAGTCAGTCGAACCGGAGCGGACCGGGGTCGAACCTCCGACGGACCCGGTCTCCGATGCCGGGAGCAGCGACCGTGGAGAGCAGCACGGTGCGGGTCGCTCAGATCCCGGTTCGACGGTGGCGACGGGCGCGGCACGTGTGGAGTCACCCGGCCTCGACCCCGAGCCGGTAGCCATTGATCCCGAGCCGGGACCCGGCGCCGCCGGTGTGCCTACGTCGGAGCCCGAAGGACGAGTCGCGGCAGCGCGGGGGGTCGTCAGGCCCCGATCGGGTCAGTCGGGCGGCGGGCCGCCGTTGCCGCGGCCGAGGTCGGCGCGTCGCCGTCCGGACCGGGCCGGCTCCCGGTCGGGCACCCCAGAGGTCGAGCCCGGCTCCCGGTCAGGGGTCGGGGTCCGCATCGCGACCGGAATCGCCGCAGCGGCTGTGGCGCTCGCACTCTTCTCGGCAGGTGCCGTGCCGTCGCTGGTGCTGGTGGTCGTGGTGGTGGTCTTCGCCGCCGGGGAGGCCTTCGGCGTGCTGCGGCGAGCCGGCTACCGGCCGGCCACCCTGCTGGGGCTGGTCGGGATCGCCGTCCTGATGGTGGGGGCGTACCTGAAGGGGCCGGCGGCTGTCCCCCCGATCCTGGCCGCCATCGGCGCCTTCACCCTCCTGTGGTACCTCTTCGGTGTCGAGTCCGGGCCGCCGGTGGCCGGTTCGGCCGCGACCCTGCTCGTCGTCGTATGGGTCGGCGTGCTCGGCTCGTTCGCCGCGCTCCTCCTCGCGCCGTCGGCCGATCCCCACCGCGAGGGCATTGCCTTCCTGCTCGGGGCGGTCATCGCCACGGTGGCGAACGACGTCGGCGGGTTGCTTGTCGGTGGGTGGATCGGCCGGCATCCCCTGGCTCCACGCGTCAGTCCGCACAAGACCTGGGAAGGGCTGGTCGGGGGCCTGGTGCTCACAGTGGGTGTCTCGGCCGGCCTGGTCGGTGCCATCCACCCGTGGACCCCGGAGAAGGCCGCGATCCTCGGGCTCGTGGTCTCGGTGATCGCCCCGCTCGGCGACCTGTGCGAGTCCATGTTGAAAAGAGACCTTCTCGTGAAAGACATGGGCAACCTGCTCCCCGGTCACGGAGGGGTCCTCGATCGGATCGACGCCATGCTGTTCGTCCTGCCGGTGACCTACTACCTCGTGCATGCGCTCCATCTCGCGTGAGTGTCGGTAAGGCTGTAGGAATGACGGCGATGACGGGTGACGACACACGGGATCGGGAGCGACGGTGAGGACGGTCAGCCTGGTGGGCTCGACCGGCTCGATCGGCACGCAGGCGGTACAGGTCATCGAGTCGGCACCCGAACAGTTCGAGGTGGTGGCGTTGGCCGCCAACCGGTCCGTCGAGCGTTTGGCGGCGCAGGCTCGCGCACTTCGACCGAAGATCGTGGCGGTGGGGGACGGGTCGCTCACCACCGCGTTGTCCCGGTTGCTCCCTCCAGGTATCGAGGTCGTGGGAGGGCCCGAGGGTCTCGCCCACGTCGCGGAAGTGGCCGACGTGGTGGTCAACGGTGTGGTCGGTTTCGCCGGTCTCGTGGTGACGATGGCTGCCTTGCAGGCGGGCAAGCGGCTCGCCCTCGCCAACAAGGAGTCGATCATCGCCGGCGCACCGCTCGTCAGGGAGGCGCTCGCCACTCCGGGGGCGGAGATCGTCCCGGTGGACTCCGAACACTGTGCGATCCACCAGTGTCTCAGAGCCGGGCCACGCGGAGCGGTGTCCCGCATTCTCCTCACGGCGTCCGGAGGGCCGTTCCGGGGCAGGAGCCGAGAGGATCTGGCGCAGGTGACGGTGGCCCAGGCCCTCGCTCATCCGACGTGGTCGATGGGTCCGAAGATCTCCGTGGACTCCTCCACCCTCATGAACAAGGGACTCGAGGTCATCGAGGCCCACGTGCTCTTCGACGTCGGGTTCGACGATATCGAGGTCGTCATCCATCCTCAGTCGATCGTGCATTCCATGGTGGCCTTCACCGACGGGGCGGTGATCGCCCAGCTCTCGCACCCCGACATGCGCCTCCCCATCGGGTACGCGTTGTGCTATCCCGACCGCCTCCCCACCGGGTACGGCGTGATCGACTGGGAGGCGCTCTCGAGCCTCGAGTTCGGCGCGCCGGACCGGGAGGTGTTCCCGTGCCTGGATCTGGCCTACCGCGCCGGCCGGCACGGTGGGCTCATGCCGGCGTGGCTGAACGCCGCCAACGAGGTCGCCGTGGACGCGTTCCTGGCCGGGAAGATCCGCTGGTCGAGCATCCCGGGTGTGATCGAGGAGGTATTGGGAGCCTACGAGGACGTACTGGGCGGGACGATGACGATCGACGCCGTCCTCGACGCGGACGCCTCCGCCCGCCGTCGTGCCGCGGAGGCGGTGGAGGCGGTGGAGGCGGTGGAGGCGGTGGAGGCGGTGGAGGCGGTGGAGGCGGTGGAGGCGCGCTCGGACCAGGACCGGGACTCGTGAGTAGACGTCCGCCCCTGGTCGAGCCGGTGGCCGGCACAGGCTCCGGGCCGCGGCCGGGTGGCAGTCCGTCGGGAGCGGGGTCGGATACGGCGCCGGGGCGGGGCGCCGCACGGGGGACTGCTCCCGACTCGCCGCGACGCTCGTTGGTCCAGCTCATCGTGGTGACGGTGCTGGTCGTCGCCCTGTTCGTCACCTTCGGGGCCGGCGACCTTCTGGTGGTGATCGCCTGCCTGATCGTGATGGTCATGGTCCACGAGCTCGGACACCTCCTGGCGGCAAAGCACGGCGGGATGAAGGTGACGGAGTACTTCCTCGGCTTCGGGCCGCGCATCTGGTCGATACGCCGCGGGGAGACCGAGTACGGGATCAAGGCCATCCCCGCAGGCGGGTACGTGAAGATCCCCGGGATGACGAACCTCGACGAGGTGGATCCGGCCGAGGAGGAGCGGACCTACCGGGAGCAGCCCTTTCACGCCCGGCTGCTCGTCGCCGTCGCCGGTTCCGCCATGCACTTCATCATGGCCTTCCTCATGATCTGGTCGCTCCTGTTGTTCGTGGGGGTGGCACAGACCGGCCAGCTCGAAATCCAGGGACTGGTGCCGGTGGCCGGCGTCGCCAACCCGGCCGCCGCCGGGGGGATCCGTCCCGGCGACATCGTCGTCTCCGTGGACGGCCGACCGGTAGGCGGGAGTGTCGCGACGTTGGCCACGGCCATCCAGCACCACGCCGACCGGCCCGTGAGCGTTGTGGTCGAACGCCACGGGGTGCGGCGCCGGCTCACGGTGACCCCGGTGAACGAGCGGCTCCATCACGAGGCGGGCGTCGTCACGCCGGCGAAGGGTGTTCCCGACGGGGTGATCGGCGTGGATCTCGGCAACCCGACGGCGACTGACGGCGTGCTCAACTCGGTATCGTCGTCGGTCACCGACCTCGGCCGCTTCACCTGGGCGTCGATCGTGGGGGTGGGCCGGCTGTTCTCCCCGACGGCCATGCTGTCCCGGTTCCACCAGGTGGCGAGCGCCCGGGCGGCGACGCAGGCCGAGGCCAACGGGACACGCGTGTCGTCGATCGTCGGTGCCGTCCAGGTGGCCGACCAGGCGGCCCATGCCGGGATCGGGGACCTGCTCGCCGTCCTCATCTCCATCAACGTGTTCATCGGTGTCTTCAACCTCTTCCCGATGCTCCCGCTCGACGGTGGGCACGTCCTGATCGCCGTGTACGAACGGGTCCGGAGCCGGCGCGGCAGGAGCTACCACGCCGACGTGGCGAAGCTCATGCCCTTCACGTGGCTCATGCTCGCATTCCTCGGGCTCCTCTTCGTGACCACGTTGGCGGTCGATCTCGTCCACCCGATCGCCAATCCGTTCGGCTGACGAGGCCCACCCGGGGGTGTATCTGGCGGGCTGAGCCCCTACCATGGAGCCATGGACATGGAGTGGACGACGACCCGCCGGCGCCCGACCCGCCGGATCATGCTCGGGAAGGTGCCGATCGGTGACGGTGCTCCGGTGACGGTGCAGTCGATGACGACGACCAAGACCGCGGACGTGGACGCCACGCTCGCGCAGATCTACGCCCTGGCCGCCGCCGGTGCCGATATCGTCCGGTGCACGTGCAACGAGGAGGCGGCAGCCGAGGGTCTGGCCCGGATCGTGCCCCGTTCACCCGTGCCTATCGTGGCGGACATCCACTTCCACCACGAGATGGCGATGGCCGCGCTCGAGGCCGGGGTCCACGGGTTGCGGCTGAACCCGGGGAACCTGCGGAAGCCGGAGGAGATCAAGCAGATCGCCGCCGAGGCGAAGGACAGGGGTGTTCCGATCAGGGTGGGCGTGAACGCGGGGTCGCTCCATCCGGACCTCTACCGGCAGTTCGGGGGCGCGACACCCGAAGCGTTGGTCGAGTCGGCCCGTATGGAGCTGGCCTACTTCGCCGAGGTGGGGTTCG
>DAHXOA010000162.1 GCA_027365145.1 Acidimicrobiaceae bacterium
CGGGGCTCAGGTCGCCGCCCCGGATCCGCCCCCGGTGGTGTCGCCGGTCCGCCGGTAGACGCTCGTCTCCCGCTCCTCGAACCCGAGCCGGCGGTAGAGCCGGTGCGCCGCCACTCGCGCCGGCCGTGAGGTCAGGTCCACTGACCGGGCGCCTGCAGTCCCCGCTCGGTCGATCGCCGCTCTCACCAGGGCCTCCCCCGCCCCCTGTCCGCGGGCGTGCTCGTCCACCACGACGTCCTCGATCCACGCCCGGATGCCGGTGGGCGCTCGGAAGACGGCGAGCGTCAGCGTGCCGAGCAGCCGGCCCTCACTGTCCTCGGCCACCAGGAGCATCGTGGCAGGGGCACCGGCGATGTCGCACAGCTCGTCGGTCCCGGGCGGCGGAGAGGACGACGACAGCTGGGGGATCAGCCGGGCGAACGCAGCGACCAGCTCCGGGGTGACTGCAGCCGGATCGCTCACCTCCCTGACCGAGCATCCGCCCCCACCCGGTGACCCGCCTGCCCGTCCCGGCTCTCCGAACGTGCCACCAGGCTCCCTGCCCGAGACGCCAGGCTCCCTGGCGTCCTTGGGCTCTGGAGCGTCGGGCGATCCGGTCACGACCGGCGAGTGTAGCGACCACGGTCTCCCGACAGGCGCCGGGCGGGGTCAGGTCCGGTCCGGATCGCCCCGCCACATGGGCCGGCGCACCGGATCGTAGAGCACGTCGACGTGCTCGCCCCGGAGGGCAGCGAACACCTGGGCGCTCCACCGCTCGGCGCCGACCAGCGGTGTCGGGAGCTGGTCGAGCGGGAACCACCCCACGTCGGCGCATTCCAACGGGTGGGCACGCAGGGTCCCCCCGACCGGGCGGCACTGGAACACGAGGGAGTACAGCGGGATCCGGCTGAAGCCGACACGTAGGCCGTCGAGCACGGCGATCAGGCGTACCACCTCGACGTCGATGCCCGTCTCCTCCTGGACCTCTTTCACCACGACCTCCGCCGCCGAGTAGCCGACGTCGGCCCATCCCGTCGGGTAGAGCCACACCCCGGAGTCGGCCCGCTTCACGAGGAGCATCTCCCCCTGGGCGTTGCCGACGGCGGCGCCGACCGCCACCTTCGGGGTCACGTAGCCGGGAACGCCCTTGCCGACCGAGCTCAGCCACTCGTGGACGATGCCCTCCACGTCCTCTGCACCGTCGCGACCTTCGTCGGCGGTGAACTTGATGTCGGCAGCCACGCGGAGGATCTCCTCGAAGCGCTCCTGCTCGTAGAGCGACTCGGTGAACCCGAGACCGGTCCGGGCGATGGCAGCCAGCGTCTCGCTCCACCGCACGAGCTGCTTGGCGGAGGGGGCGGGTTCCACGCCATCGACGCTACCCCACAGTCACGGACGAGCCAGGCCACCGGCACCGACCACGGTGCCGCGACACGGACCGCGGTCGCCATGGGCCACAATGTGGTGTGTCTGTCAACGAGGACTGCCGTCACTACATCATGCAGACCACCGCCCGCGAGGAGAAGCTGGAGCGGTGCAGGATGGGCGCGAACGAGCAGATCCCCTTCGCGTGCCCCGAGGGGTGTGTGTTCCACGAGCCACGGCGGGTGTCCGGGGCCGGGTGGACCATCCGATCCACAGAGGACTGACGGTCGACCAGCAGGGCTGACCGAGGCGGCCCGCTCCCGCCTACCGCCCGCTCCCGCCTACCGGAGGCTCAACTCTCGACGACGTCCCCGAGCAGGTCGACCTGGACGCCTTCGGCCTGGAGCCAGTGGACGGCGCGGTCCACGTCGGCCCCACCGCCGCCCAGCTCGCAGACGATCCACCCGGTGTGCTCGCCCACGTCGGCTCGCCGGATGTTGGGCACCACGCCGAGCTCGGTGACCATGCGGGCGACGATGGGCTCGCGGATCAGCGCCTCAGGGAACGTGAGCTTCACGCGCATCCGGGTCACCCCCCACCCCCTGCCGCCGACGGTAGCCCTGCGCCACCGCGCACCTCCGGTCCGAGCACGGCGTTCAGGTTACCCGACCGCAGCCCGTCGAGGTCGAGGGTGACGTAGCGGTAGCCAGCGCCGTGCACGGCGGCGCACACCTCCGAGCGACGCTCCACGACCGCGGCCAGCTCGTCGACCGGCACCTCGATGCGGGCCGTGTCGCCGTAGTGGCGGACCCGCAGCGAGCGGAAGCCGAGCAGGCGTAGGCCCGACTCGGCGTCGGTCACGGTCCGTAGCGTGCCGATGGTGACGGGGGTGCCGTAGGGCACGCGGGAGGCCAAACAGGCGGCGGCCGGCTTGTCCCAGGTGCGGAGACCGAGCCGCCGGGACCACTCCCGCACGTCGGCCTTGGTGAGCTCGCAGTCGACCAGTGGGAAGCGCGCGCCGCGCTCGGCGGCGGCACGCTGGCCCGGCCGGAAGTCGCCGAGATCGTCGAGGTTGACCCCGAGCACGACGGTCGCTGCCTCCTGGGAGGCGAGGGGACCCACCGCGTCGAGCAGGGCCGTCTTGCAGTGGTAGCAGCGGGATCCGTCGTTGGCCAGATAGGCGGGGTCGGCCAGCTCCCCGGTCGCCACTTCGGCGTGCCGGAGTCCCCACTCGGTCGCCAGGCCCCGGCAGTCGGCCAGCTCCTCGGGTGCCAGGGACGGTGACACGGCGGTGACGCACAGGACGGCGGCCGCGCCGAGCGTGTCGGTGGCGACCCACGCCAGGAACGCCGAGTCGGCCCCACCGCTGAAGGCCACCACCACGCGGTCGAGCTGGCGCAGCCGGGCACGGAGGCGGTCCAGCTGGTCAGGCACTGCCGAGCACCTCGTCCAGCACGGTTTCGATCGGGGCCACCATCCCGGTGACGAACGGCCCGAACTCGGCGAACCGGGCGGAGCCCTCGTCGAAGCGCATCTGGTAGACGCACTCCTTCAGGTCGTCCGGGTGCACCCCGAACAAGGTCACCCCCCACTCCCAGTCGTCGATGCCGGTCGAGCCGGTGATGAGCTGGAGGACGCGGCCGGCGAACGTCCGGCCGATGGCTCCGTGGGCGTACATCAGCTCCTTGCGCTTCTCGTAGGGGAGCGTGAACCAGTTCGCCTCCGCGGCGTCCCCACGGCGCTTCGACATGGGGTAGAAGCAGAAGGCGGTCTTCCCGTCCGGGGGAAGCCGGGGGTAGAGCCGGGTCTGCTTCAGCTCCTCCGGGAGACCGGAGGCGTACTCCGAGATTTCGGTCAGGGAGACGTAGGACGTGGTGACGGCGAGCCCGGCCGCCTGGATGTCCGACTGGAACGAGCGCAGGCGCCAGAGATCCGGTCCCAGGGCGACGAAGCCCACAT
>DAHXOA010000114.1 GCA_027365145.1 Acidimicrobiaceae bacterium
GCCGAAACGCGCTCCGTTCGAGGACCTGCTGGGAACCGTGCTCTGCGCCGCAGAGGGGGGAGTTGTCGTCGGTGAGGTCGAGCGCCGACGGCTGATCTCGGCGTGGGAGCTGCAGAGGGCTGCGCACACGACGGCGCACGCTCCTTTCCGGCGCCTCACCCAACGGGAGGCGGAAGTGCTCTCCCTCCTGATAGCGGGCCGGTCGGTCGAGCGGATCGCGGCCGCCTCGTTCGTCTCCGAGTCGACGGTACGGACCCAGGTGCGCGCGATCCTGCTGAAGCTCGGCGTGAACAGCCAACTGGAAGCGGTCGCCATGGCGACACGTACGGGCTGGCAGGCGCCTGGCCACTGAGACCAGGGTTGGTCTTCCGGGGTCGACATGGGGAGAGAAGCGCCGGTCCCCCGCCCGCGGCTCCTGTATAGCCGGTAGCTCCGCCACTCGAACAGGACGATCCGGAGCGGCATGGACTCGTGACCAGAACACGAATTCAGCAATATTGGCGATGACTCCCCGGTAGCCGATCGACGACGATGGTCATGCTGGCCGCACGGCCACGCGAACCGCCGCCTGGCGGCAACGAACACGAGGGAGTACGACATGATTTCACGTTTCCATATGGCCTTGGCGGCCGGCGTGGCAGGGATTGCCACGCTCGCGTTGGTCGGTACCGGTGCGGTGGCCGACTTCACCGACTCGGTGACCTCTACCAACGTCGTGACCTCCGGGAACTTTGCGCTTGCCGCGGCACCCGGGCCGGCGACGGTCAACGATCCGAACAACGGCGTCACCAACGTCAGTCCTTCTTACCTCAGCGCCGGCACCGTCACGACGTCAAAAAACACGGTGGCCTACCACATGACCAATGCCGACCCGGCTGCGACCTACACCTACCAGTTCAGCGTCACCGATCCCGGCACACTCCCCGGAGAGATCGACAATGTCGTCTACACGCCGATGGCGAACCCGTCATCGGACCAGTCGGCGTTGCTGGACAACATGTACGTCGAGGTCGCGGTTTCTCAGAACGGGAAGTGGGTGCCCCTCACGACGACGAACGGCGGCCCCGAGCATGTTTCGGCCAGCGCACCGGCGACGTTCGACATGTACTACGGCACCGACAGTAACGAGACCGACTTCATCAATCCCAGCGATTCGAGCAATCCGTTCTCCAAGACGCAGACCTACCAGGTCACCGTGACCTTCAACAACGGGGCGATCCCCAATGGTGCCGAGGGCCAGACCGTCAGCTCCACCCTGATGCTCAATGGTCACCAGCTCTGACAGGTGATCCCTGCTGAGTGGCTTGTCGACCTGTGGGGCGCCTCCTGCGCCCCACAGGTCGACACTGGCGCGCCGGCCCATTCCGCGCGCACCTCTCGGTCGGCAGTTAGGGTGAGCTGTGGCCGTCGAGGATGCCAGCTCGCGTTCTGCCCGCCGGAGGCCGTCTGTACCCTCGCGGGCTCGCGCCGGGAATGAGGTCTCGCCCGGCGAAGGTCGGCAACGCCGCCGGCGCTGGGTGCTCCGAAGCTCGTTCCTCGTCGTTCTACTGGCGGTCGTGGCCGTGGTGGCGGTGGCGGTGGGGTCGGGAAATTGGGAGATCCAGCCGATTCTTTCGGGGAGCATGCGGCCCGGCTTTCCCGTAGGTGGGGTCGTGGTGGTCCAGCGGGTTCCGATGTCGGCGCTGCGCGTGCGTGACGTCGCCCTCTTCCATCCACCGGGTGAGCCCCAGATCACCTACGTTCATCGGATCATCTCGCTGCGGCACTCGCCTCAGGGACTGATCGTCCGGACGCAGGGGGACGACAACGTATTCCCGGATCCGTGGACACTCCATCTCAGGGGCCAGTGGGCCTATCAGGCCCGTTTCACCGTTCCCCTCATCGGCTACGCAGCAGTGTGGGATCATTCCCGTTCCGGCCACGAGGATCTTCTGCTGGGGGTGGGGGTGCTGCTGGTGGTCGTGGCGCTCGTCGTCATCGTGAGCGAACGCCGGAGACGGCACGGCGTCCCCCAGGGCAAGGATCGCGTGGCGAGCAGTGCGAGCAGAGGGCCGGCGTCCGAGGGCGGTGCCGGCGATCCGGGCTAGCGATGATGAGCCGACCACGCGCACCGGGATGGTTCTGTCGGATCGTCACGTAACCGCGGCCCGTCAGTGCACGGCGAACCTCAACGTCTCCACCTCCCGGCCCCGACCAACCAGCACCGTGGACACCATGCCTGGGGGGAACAGGCCGTGCCCTACGACGCCGGGAGTGCCTTCGAGCAGAGCGGCCAGGGTGGCGGGGTCGCCGACAGGTCCGGTGTAGTCCGCGATCACCCCGCCGTCCGGGCTCAGCGGCACGGCTCGCCGGGTCACCGTCCCCAGGCGCCTCAGGGTGGAGGCCAGCCCGAACTCGAGCAGCTCGAGCGGGATGGGTCCGTGCAGCCGGTCGACCAGCTTCGTGGAGTCGGCGATGACGACGAAGCGCTCTGCCGTGATCGCCACCAGCTTCTCCCGGGTGTGCGCGGCGCCGCCGCCCTTCACCAACCACCCGTCGGGAGCGACCTGGTCGGCACCGTCGATGGCGAGATCGAGGCGGTCCACGTCCGAGAACGGTCCCACGGCGATGCCGAGATCCCGGGCGGCCTCTTCGGTGCGGACGGAGGTGGCCACGCACCGGATGTCGAGGTGTCGCCGGGCCAGGGCCGGCAGGAGAAAGGCCACTGTCGAGCCGGTCCCCAAGCCGAGCCGCATCCCGTCTTCGACGAGGAGCGCCGCCGCCTCTGCCGCCGCCTGCTTCTCCTTCACCACGTCCACGTGCCGTCCTCCCGAGCTCATCGTCCCACGCCGCTCATGACGCCGCGGCCGTAGTCGGGAATCTCATACCGTGGCATGCCGGCGGAGCCGCTCCCGGAGCCGCTCTTTGCAAGCCGGCCACTCCGCCGCGATCACCGAGTACATCGCCGAGTCCCGGAGCCGACCCTCTTCGCCTTCGACCCACGACGGCGACCAGTTGCGGAGCACGCCCTCGAACTGGGCGCCCACCCTCTCGATGGCTCGGCGCGAACGCTCGTTGCGGGCGTCGGTCTTCAGGTCGACCCGGGCCACGCCCAGGTGCTCGAAAGCATGCTCGAAGAGGAGGAGCTTCGACTCCACGTTGATCCCGGTTCGTTGGGCCGACGCGGCCAGCCACGTCCAGCCGACCTCGACGGCGCACACGTCGGAGCGGTCGGGCCACGTCCGGAGCTCCACGTAGGAGGTGCAGCCCACCGGGCGACCGTCGGAGCGGCGGATCTGGGCGAAGGGCAGGGCGACTCCGCGCTCGGCCCGCTCCAACTGGAAGCCCAGGTAGGCGGTGATCTCCGAACCGGGAGGCACCCAGGTGAACCCGAAGGTGTCCCGAGCCTCGTCGGCCGCGTGCGCGAGCGCCGGGGCGTGGGCCTTGGTGAGCGGTTCCAGGCGGACCAGCGTCCCGGCGAGGGTGGGCGCGGGCGACAGGGCAACAGGCGCGTCGGTCACGGTGCGCCGTCGCGGGCGCCGGTGCCGGACAGGCTCGCCGGCACGTCAGTGGTAACGGGTGGCGACCATGAGACCGGCGAAGATCGAGCCGATCGCCCCCACGAGCCACCAGTTGGAGACCCCTCCGGGGAACACGTTGGTGTAGTTGAGGATGACGATGACCACCCCGAGCACGAAGAGGCCTACGATGAGCACTCCTACCCATGGTGGGCTCTGGCGGACCTTCTTCGGGATCGGGGGGGTGTAGCGGTCGTTGGGCGCCGGGTGACGGGCGGTGGTCCGGCCACGATCGGAGCGCCCCTTGTTCTGGGCCCGGCCCGGACCCGACTTGGCCTTCGTTGCCATGCGGGAAGGATAGCCACTGGTGGCCGTCACGGCGGGCCGACCCGGATCTCCCGCCGGCGGCTGCCCTCCGTCCGGCGGCGCCCTTCTTCCGCTCGTCGGTGCTTTCTGTCCGGCGCTACCCTGGGGCCACGATGGGCGCACGGGTGCTGGTGATCGACAACTACGACTCCTTTTCGTACAACCTCGTCCAGGAGCTGGGCGAGCTGGGGGCCGAGCCCTTCGTTCGCCGGAACGACGCCGTGACCGTAGAGGAGATCCGCGTGCTGGATCCTGACGCCATCGTCCTGTCGCCCGGCCCCGGACGCCCCGACCAGGCCGGGGTCTGCCTCCAGGTCGTCCGTGACCTGGGTGGGCGCTACCCCATCCTGGGGGTCTGTCTCGGACACCAGTGCATCGGCCAGGCCTACGGTGGGGCCATCGTCGCCGCCCCGGTGTTGATGCATGGGAAGACCTCCCCGGTCAGCCACGACGGTGCCGGCGTCTTCGCCGCGCTCCCGAACCCCTTCGTGGCCACCCGCTACCACTCGCTCGTCGTGGACCCTGCGAACGTGCCGCCGGTCCTGGAGGTGACGGCCACCGCTCCGGACGGAGCGATCATGGGCCTGCGCCACCGCAGCCTGGCCGTCGAAGGGGTCCAGTTCCACCCGGAGTCCATCCTCACCCCCGACGGCCCCAGCCTGCTGGCGAACTTCCTCACCCGCACGCGATCCGGCGTGTAGGCGCGCCCCCCGGGCCGGCGAGGTGTCGGTGAGGTGTCGGTTAGGAGGGTACCGGCCTCCGCCCGGCGGTCAGGAGGGACCGGTCAGCGAGCTGTCGGAGCGGGCCCGGCCTCGGTGGTGCCCGCCCCAGACCCTCCGGTGGGCATGTCAGTGGCGGAGGTGGCAGCCCCGGCGCTCCCGCCCGGGGCGTTCGGGCCTCCCGTCGGCGGGCTTCCCGACGGCGTCGACGTTGTCGTTGTCGTGGTCGACGAGCTGCCTGTGCCCGTCGACGGCGTCGTCGACGTCGGGCAGACCGAGATGGTGACGGTCGAGCCGCTCGACACCGTGGCCCCGCCCACCGGGCTCTGTGCCGCCACGTTCCCCGCTCCCGGTGAGGATCCGGTGCAGGCGCTGGCCGCGGCGGTGGAGCTGGATACGGTGAGTCCCTGGCCCTGGAGGGTCTGGGTGGCCACGGACTGCGAGTCCCCCACGACGTCTTGGACCACGACCTGGGACGGCCCGGTCGACACGACGATCGTCACGGAGCTCCCGTCGTTCACGCTGGTGCCGGCGGCCGGCGACGTGCCGATCACGAGCCCGTTGTTCACGGTGGACGACGGCTGGCTGGTCTGCCCGCCGTAGGTCAGGCCCTTCGCCGTGATGTTGGCCGACGCCTGGGCGGGTGTCTCGCCCTGCACGTTCGGCACCGCGACCTGGCCCGGTCCCGACGACACGGTGAGGTCGACGGTGGAGCCGGCCCGCACGGACGTCCCCGGCGACGGGCTGGCGCTCAGCACCGTTCCGTTCGCCTGGTTGTTGGGCACGGGTCGGACGGAGTACTTCAAGCCCACCTGCTTGAGGAGCTGCTCGGCGTTGGACACGGTGGTGTCGGTGACGGGCGGGATCGTGACCTTCCGGACGGCAGGCGCCCTGGCGACGGTGAGCGTCACGTGCTCACCCTTCTTCACCGGCCTACCGCTCCCCGGCTTCGTCGAGAGGACCGTGCCTGGCGTCTTCGCCGAGGTGTCGAAGCGCTCACCGACCACGAGCCCGTCGGAGTGGAGGGTGGTCGACGCCTGGGAGACCGGTTCCCCGACCACCGACGGCATGGCGAACGAGGAGGTACCGCCGAGGTACCCGAGGGAGCGGGCCAGGAGCACGCCGACGACGGCCAGGAGCACGAGGAGCACGATCAGGACGACGACGTAGGTCCGGGTCCGGCTCCGTCTTCCCTGGCCGTCGGCGCTGGCGTCGTCCACCGGGACCACACCGAAGCCCCCCATCCCGCCTCCCGCTTGTGCCGGGATCGCCTGGGTCATGCCGGCGGCGGCGAGCATCTGGGTGGTGCCTGCCGGCGCGTTGACGGTGGTCGGCTGGTCGACGGCGAGGACCGACCGTCCTTCGGTGAACCGGAGGAGGTCGGCCCGGAGCTCGTCGGCGGTGGCGTACCGGTGATCCGGGTTCTTCGCCATCGCCTTCAGGATGATCGCCTCGAGCGCCGGTGCCACCGACGGGTTGATGTCCCGGGGCACCGGAGCGTTGTCGCGCACGTGCTTGGAGGCCACGGCCACCGGGCTGTCGCCGAGGAAGGGTGCCCGGCCACACACCATCTCGAACAGCACGACGCCTAGGGAGTAGATGTCGCTGCGGGAGTCGACCCCCATGCCCTCGGCTTGCTCCGGGGAGAAGTAGGTGGCCGTGCCCATGACGGCTCCGGTCTGGGTCAGGCTTTCGTCCGTGTTGACGGCCCGGGCGATGCCGAAGTCCGTTACCTTAACCTGACCCTCGTCGGTGATCAGCACGTTCCCCGGCTTCACGTCGCGGTGGATGACACCGTGGCGGTGGGCGTAGCCGAGGGCGGCAGCGACGTGGGAGGCGATGTCCGCCGCTCGCTCCGAGGAGAGCGGGCCCGCCGTCTTCAGCACCGACGACAGCGGTCGACCGTCGACGAACTCCATGACGATGAAGTAGGTGCCGCTGTCCTCACCCCAGTCGAAGACGGGGACGATGTTGGGGTGGGAGAGGTTGGCGGCGGCCTGGGCTTCCCGCCGGAACCGCTCGACGAACGACCGGTCGACCGAGAGCTCCGGGAAGAGGACCTTCAGCGCCACGGGCCGGTCCAGGAGGCGGTCGTGGGCCCGGTAGACCTCGGCCATACCGCCCCTGGCGATGAGGTGGTTCAGCTCGTAGCGGTCACTGAAGACGCGCGGCGCCTCGATCGGGTCCATGCCGGTCAGAGCCTAGGCTCGCTGCGGGTGCTCACCGGGTACCCCACTGCCTCCCGGTGCTCGTGCACGGGGAGGGACGCCCAGGGAGGGGCAGGTGGCTCCGAGCGCGACGCGATGGCCGTTTCCCACCGTAGGGCGCGGGGAGGGGTCACAGGTGGTCCGCCAGCGCCGTCGTGATGAGCTTCAGCGCGATCGGGCCCGACGTCGATTCGCCGGTCAGCGAGCCGGGCTGGTTCGGCACGACGACAGCGATGGCCACCGTGGGGTGGGATGCCGGGGCGAACGCTGCCATCCACTCGGTCGTGTTCTGGGAGTGGACGCCGACCTGGGCCGTCCCCGTCTTGGCCGCCACGTCGTCCTGGGGAGGGAAGCCGACCGGGTAGGCGGTGCCGATGGGGTTGGTCACGACGCTGCGCATCAGGGCCGTGACCTTGGCGGCGATGGCCGGTGTCGTGGCGTGGAGCCACGGGGTGGGGGTGTAGGACTTCACCAGCTTGCCCTGGGTGCTCGTGATCTCGGCCATCACGTGGGGCGTCATGACGACGCCGTTGTTGGCGATGCCGGCGGCGACGAGGGCCATCTGCAGGGGAGAGGCGATGACGTTTCCCTGCCCGATGGCCGAATAGGCCAGGTAGGGGATGTTCCCGACGAAGGTGGACGGTGTCGGGAAGTTCGACACGGCCACGTAGGCGGAGGGAAGGTCGATGGGGATCTTCTGGTCGAACCCGAAAGCGTGGGCCTCGTCGTAGAGGGAGGTCGGACCGAGCTTCACCCCCAGTTGCCCGAACCCGGTGTCACAGGACACGGGGAAGAGGATGGTGATGTTCCCCCCGCAGTGCTCCGGTCCCTGGGGGGTGTTGTAGCCATAGTTGCAGAAGGGCAGGCTCGTATCGGGCAGGCTGATGCAGCCCTGGAGCGGGAAGGTGATCCGGGCGAGCGACGGATCGTGCTGGTAGATGGCGGAGGAGGTCACCATCTTGAACGTCGAGCCGGGAGCGTAAGCCTGCTGGAAGGCGCTGGCGATGAGCGGCGTGGACTGGGAGGTGGGGTCGAGCGCGCTGTAGGCGGCCTTCTCCGTGGCGATGTCCGGTGACACGAGGGGGTTGGGGTTGAAGCTGGGCGTCGAGTACATGGCCAGGATGGCGCCGGTGCTGGGGTCGATGGCCACGGCGGCAGCAGGTGGGTGGCCGGGCACGGCCTCGATCGCGGCGGCCATGGTCGCCTGGAGGCGCGTGTTCAGCGTCAGGGTGACGTTGTCCTCCACGGTCCGGTTCGTGAACAGCCCGCTGAGGGACGTGGCCGGCACGGTGTGGGCGGTGAGGTAGCTGTTGTACTCGGACTCCACCCCGCGGTAGTTCCCGTAGACGGGTGAGTCGAAGCCGACGATGTTGGCGAACAGGGACGCGGTGGCCGCCGGGTAGACCCGCCGGTACTTCTCAGTGGTGGAGCTGGACAGGACGGAGGTGGCCAGGGTCACGCCGTTGGCCGAGATGATGTCGCCCCGGGGATTGTCGAGCGCGACGGAGGTGACCCGGGGGTTGGCCGGGTTGGTGGCGAGCGAGTGCGCTTTTACCACCTGGATGTTGTTGAGCTGGATGAACAGCGCGACAAAGCACAGCACGAGGAAGATCCCCACCCGCCGGATCCGCTTTTCCATCACTGTCCTCCACTTACGGCGAGCCGGTCGGTCCCCGTGGCCCCGAGGAGCGTAGTCCCGGGCCCGGTCCGAAGGGCGACGGGAGCCGCCCGGGCATCCCCGGCCGACGCCGACGCCGACGCCGACGCGGTGTGGGTGCTCGTGTCGGTCCTCACGAGGCCGCTCACGTAGGCTCGGGCGGCGGCGTACGAGGGTTCTTGTACCCCGGATCGGAGCGCCCCAACCGTCAGCGGGTCGCTCAGGACGTTCCCGGTCGTGACGCCGGTCCGTTCGACGACCACCGGGTGATACCAGAGCACCCCGCCGATCCGGCCCTGGTAGATCATGAGCTCGTTCCCGTCCAGCCCGACGTAGTAGGAGTTCACGTCGAACCAGCGCACGGCGCTGTACCCGCCGACAAGGATGGCGGCCAGGACGACGAGGAACACGAGCGCGCGGATCGTCACGAGGCGGCGCCCCCGCTCCCGGCGGCGCTCGGTCGCCCTGGACCTGCGCCGCTGTCGGCGACTCGGCGACGCCTGAGGGTGCGTGGCCCCCGGCTCCCGCCTCACCACCGGGACGATCCCGGTGGCATCGACCGCCGTGGAGAGCCCGTCGGCTCCGGGCACCGGGGTCCCCGGGGAGCCGACGGTGGCGCGGCCTTCCGGGGATCCCCCCGTAGCAGCCGCCTGGCCCGTCTCCGCGCCCGTCTCCGCGCCCGTCTCCTCGCCGACCAGGACGTCGATCACGACGACGGTGATGTTGTCACTTCCTCCGTGGCGTCGCGCCGCTTCCACCAAGACGTCCGCGGCCTGTTGTGGATCGGCGCGGGCCGACAGCACCTCGGCGATCTGGTTGTTCCCGAGCTCGTTGGTCAGCCCGTCGCTGCACAGCAGGTAGCGATCACCGCTCGACGGCGCCACCGTCCAGGCATCGACGGCCACCTCGGCGGTGACCCCGAGCGCCCGGGCGAGGATGTGGCGCTGCGGATGGACCGTCGCTTCGGCCGGAGAGATCTCCCCGGCGCGGACCATCTCCTCGGCCACGCTGTGGTCGAGCGAGATCTGGGTCAGCCGGCCGTCCTGGAACTGGTAGGAGCGGGAGTCACCGACGTTGGCCAGCACCAGGACGTCGTTCCCGTCCTCGTTGACCAGCGCGGCGGCGGTGAGCGTCGTACCCATGCCGCGGAGGTCGGGATGGTCCTGGCTGTGCTCCCACACCGCCAGGTTGGCGCGCTCGACCGCCTCGGTGAGGCCGCGGCTCGACGGTTGGCTGCCGAACGCCCGTTCCAGCGCCTCGATGGCGATCTGCGAGGCGATCTCGCCCCCGACGTGGCCTCCCATTCCGTCGGCGACGGCGAAAAGCGTTCCGGTCTCCAGGGACCGGTCCTGGTTGGTCGACCGGACGAGCCCGGTGTCGGAGGCGGAGCCGGTGCGGAGCACGGTCATGTCAGCGGCCGACCTCGAACACGGTACTGCCCACCTGGAGGAGGTCCCCCCGGCCCAGCCGGACCCGCTCACTGATCCGTTCGGCGTTGACCCAGGTCCCGTTGGTGGAGCCGAGATCTTCCACCCAGAGGTGGCCGTTGCTCCGGAACAGTCGGGCATGCAGGTTCGACGCGTAGGAGTCGTAGGCGATCGACACGCTGCACCCTGGGGCCCGGCCCACGGTCGTCTCTTCGTCCACGTCGAAGATCTGGCCGACGTGCTCCTCTGGACGGATGACGTGGAGCCGGAGGCGCTTGCCTTTCTGGGACCCGCGCTCGGTGCCGGCGGTCGGAGGTGGTGGCGCCTGTTCCGCCCGGGCGGCGGCGCGGGTGAGTCGGGGGGCCGGTGGGCGGACCTCCACCCAGACGGCGCGGATCACCCACATGAAGAACAGCCACACCAGCGCGATGACCCCGTACTCCAGGATGTGGAGAACGGGGGTGTCGTTGGCTGGTCCGGGTACCGCGGCGAAGAGGAGGTGCATGCGATCAGTGAGGTGTCGTCACGAAGCCTCGAACCGCAGCGAGGTGGTTCCCACCGTGACCTCGTCGCCGTCCGCGAGTACCTGCTCCTTCACGGGGGTCCCGTTGACCCGGGTGCCGTTCGTCGAGCCCAGGTCGACCACCACGATCACGTCACCGGTCCGCCGGACCTCCGCATGGCGCCGGCTGGCGTTGGGGTCGGTGACCACCACAGTGCTCTCCGGGAGGCGCCCGATCGTCACGGGATCGGAGCCCACGGCCACGCGCGTGCCGTCGGTGAGGACGAGCGCGGCGGTGGAGAGCCCCCCCGGTCCCTCTTGGACCTCCGAGGTGATGGCGACCCGCCCCCGGTGGAGACGGGGATCGACCGTGACCTCGACCGTGACCGGGCCGACGAAGACGTAGCTCTCCACGCGGGCGTGCTCACGGGCCGCTTCGGCGAGCTCGCGCACGAGCGCGTCCAGGAACCCTTCGAACCGCTCGAAGTCCTCCGGGGCCAGCTCCACGTAGAACGCATTGGGCGCGAGCAACCCGTGCACCCCGACCCGCCGCTCGAGGTCCATCTCGCGGGTGAGGCGCCTCCCGATCTCCACCGGTTGGACATCCCCCCGGAGCGCCTTCGAGAAGGTGCCGTCCACGAGGCGCTCGAGGCGCCCTTCGAATTTCTGAAGTCCCATGCCAGCTCAAGCCTACCGGGAGGAACTCCATCGCACGGGTACGTGACCGGTCACGGCGTCCTGGTGACGGGGTACGGCCGCGCCCGGGCACCCCCGCTCCGGCCGACGCGGTGGCGTGGCCGGCTCCTCGGCCGGTACGCCGGCCGGTGCGCCGGATCAGGTAGTCTCGTGCGGTCGCTCGGGCGAGTGGCGGAATAGGCAGACGCGCAGGATTCAGGTTCCTGTGTCCGAAAGGACGTGGGGGTTCAAGTCCCCCCTCGCCCACCACGAAAGTCCTGGCCGGATGGGGTGTGGCGGCTCGCCAAGGGCCCGACTTCTACCGAACTTCTACCCTTGGCCTTGCCAAGAGGCCCAGCGAATAGGTGGTCGGCCACGCCGATGACCAGGGACGGAGGCGGTTGCTGCCAGTTCCTCCGTGTCGCTGGGGCCGGCGACCGGATGCCGTCCCACCTGCCACCCAGCGAGTTGACTGGCTCCGAGCCCACCCACTTCCGGCGGGTCACCGGAACGGGCTGGATGGTCCCGGCTGACCGCGCTGCACGGCAAGCCCACGGAGCGAGAACCGCCGTTCCGCGCTTCCTACAGGGGTCCTCCCGTTTCCTTGCCCCGGCGCAGATGAGCAACTATTGGATGGTGGGAGAAGCGACAAGTCCGGCAGGCGGTGGCGGTGGGATGTCGGGGTTGGAGCCTGGTGTGGGCACCGCCGAGAACTATCGGCGATTCGCCCGGCGATCGGCGGCGGGTCGGTCACCGGCGTACGAGTCGCTTGCGTTGGCGGTCGCCGCCGACGAGGCCATCCTCGGATTCCTGGCCGGCCTGCCGGCCGGGAAGCGCCAACCGAACCTGCTGTTCGCCGCCGCCCGCTTTCTGCTCGACGCTGTCCCCGATGTGACCGGCCTGCGTCGCCTGGTGGCCGACCGGCACGACCGGCTGGTCGAGGTGATGTTGGAGCGGCGCACCCAGACAAACGAGCCGGCCCGCTACGCCACGATCCTGCCGGCGCTGTGGCGGCTCCCCCAGCCTTTGGCGTTGATCGAGGTGGGCGCCTCGGCGGGGCTCACGCTGCTGTTCGACCGCTACCGCTACGACTACGACGGGAGCAGGGTCACCGGCGCCGACCCACAGGGGCCGATCCTGTCCTGTCACCTCGAGGGTCGGGTGCCGCTGCCCGGCGGGGTGCCGGAGGTGATCTGGCGGCAGGGGATCGACCTCAACCCGCTCGATCCGGCCAGCGACGACGATGTCCGCTGGCTGGAGTGCCTGATCTGGCCAGGGGAGGAAGGCCGGGTCGGGCGGCTGCGCGAGGCGGTGGCGGCCGCCCGCCGCCACCCGGTCACTGTCCGGCGCGGGGACCTGCTCGACGACCTTGCCGCCGTGGTGTCCGAGGCGCCTGGGGATGCCACGGTGGTGGTGTTCCACACCGCGGTGCTCGCCCACGTCGATGCGGACAAACGCGCCGCATTCGCCGACGCCCTCGGCGCGATGGGTGTGACCTGGCTGTCCAACGAAGCGCCCGGGGTCCTGGACTGGCTGCCGACGGCCACGGAGAGCGACGGGTTCGTGCTCGTCGAGGATGGCCGCACCGTCCTCGCCGAGACCGACCCGCACGGGAGCTGGCTGCGGTGGCGATGACCGGCCCGCTGCGCACCGAGCGGCTCGTGTTGCGCCGCTGGCGCCGATCCGATCTCGAGCCGTTCGCCGCTCTCGACGCCGACTCGGAGGTGATGGCCCAGTTCCCCTCGACGCTCGAGAGCGCGGCCAGCGACGCTGTGGCAGCCGCTGCGGACACCGGAACGCCCGGTGAAGGGGTTGGCGTGCCTTCGAAATCGGCTGGACGGCAGTGCAGCAATCGTGGATGCGTGCCGCCATGATCGCCAAAGCCGGCTCGGGCGACCGGTTCCTACCGGCACCGACGGTGGAGGCTGGATGGCTGCTCCTGCGACGGCCGGAGCCAGGCGACAGCAGCGCGCTCCACGACGCCGTCGCCGCTTCGTCGGAGCATCTCCGGCCATGGATGCCGTGGGCGGCGAACTACACCGCCGAGGTGGCGAGGGAGTTCGTGCAGCGCAACGCCGCCAAGCCAGGGAATCCTCCCGTGCCCGAGGCCTCCTATCTGGTGTGGGACCGCGACCGGCGTCTCCTCGGGGTCTGCGGGCTGCACGCCCGGCTCGGTCCGGGGGCGCTGGAGATCGGGTACTGGGTCGACGTGCGCCATACCCGCCGAGGCGTGGCCACGCTGGCAACGGCCGCGCTCAGCGAGCTCGCGCTGGCCACTACGGGGGTGCTGGCGGTCGAGATCCACCACGACCGGGCCAACCAGGCCAGCGGCGCGATCCCCGCCCGGCTCGGCTATGAGCTGGTCGCCACGGTCGCCGACGAACCACAAGCGCCCGCGGAGGTAGGCGTCGAGCTGCAGTGGCGAATGACGTTCTCCGGCTGGCCGGCCAGTGACGGCGCCCGCCTACTACAGGCGGCGCGAGCGGCCACTTCGCGAACCCCGGGTTGTATCGCTCACCCGCGAAGCTGACGGACCGTTTTCACCCCCGTACGACGGGGCCGCGCGCATGGACGGCGTCCGCCTCTCGGATGGCGGCGAGGGCTTCGGGGTCGCCGAGTACCGAGAGGTTCTCCTCGAGTTCGGCGAAGCGCTCCGAGCTCACCAGGACGACGGCGTTTGGGGACCGGCAGCGGGGGCGACGGTGACATGGCGCTGCCGTGCTGCCCTGGCCAGGTGCTCGTCGAAGGTGGCCAGGGTGGAGCCGGTGAGCAGTGCCGTGTCCAGCGCGCAACAGTCGGGGAGCTTCAGCCCTGAGCTCGCTCGCAGGTTGGCCAGCCGGAGCGCTTCGTCGTCGGGGTGCTCCGCGACTCGGATGCCGATGGCAAGCAGATCGTCGAGCATCTCCTGTCCCCGTCCTGCCCTGGCGCCGCCCACGAGGACCTCGGCAAGGTTCAACGAGTGCATGAGTAGGTCCTCGGCCAGTGTCTTCTCCAGGAAGGCGCTGGCTGCCTGGTGGTTGGGATCCCGTGGAGACAGATGGGCGACCACCACGCTCGCGTCGAGGGTGATCACTCGGGCCAGTCCTGACGCAGCTCGGTCAGGTAGGTGGGACTGAAGACGTCGTGGTACTTGCCGCTCGTGACCCGGATCGCCTCTGGTCGACGTCGGGCCGCGTCGCCTTCCTCGCGCTCGAGGGCGGCACTGCCGGCCTCGAGCAGGCGTACCAGCAGCCTGGAGCGGGGTTCGTCGGGCCATCGCCGCGCCGCTACATCCAACGCGCGCCCGACGTCCTCGGTCTCGGTGACCTGGTAGCGGGGCTTCGTGGTCGGCACGACCT